>JBBRIK010000185.1:0-7823 GCA_038221045.1 Gemmatales bacterium | reverse complement strand
GCAAGAGACGATCGTGAAACTCGAAGAAGGGATGCGTCAGACGGTCGCCTTCGAGTACCGCGCTGCTGCCCTGGGGGCGGACCCCGCGCGCGATACCGGATTGCCGGTGGGCAGTCATCAGGTCGTTTTGCGGCTCGTAGGCACGGATCGGCTGCCGTTCAACAACGTCCAGCATGGCACCTTCACCATTCGCCCTGGACGGAAGGTCTTGATGCTCATGGACGAGGCGGTTCGGCAGCCCTGGACGGTCGCTCTGGAGAAGCCGGGCTTTACGAGCGTCGTGCGCGCGATCCGCGATCTCGGCCGCGAGAAGCAACTGGATTACGACGTGATCTGCCTTCATCAGGTGACGGACCCGGCGGCGCAGTGGGAGAAGCTCCACGGTTATGTCGAGAAGGGCGGCCACCTCGTCATCATCCCCGGCAGTTCGGGTCCGGAGGGGTACAGCGGCAATGCCGACGCCCGGCAACTGTTGCCCGCGCAGTTCGTGAAGATCGCCAGGGCGGAAGACGTCCGCGGCATTCCCCTCGACTGGAGCCTGTCGAACTCGGCCCCCTTGATGGCTCCGTTCCTGCGCTGGAAGCGCGAGCGCAGCGACCTCGACTTCTTCAAGCCCAGCACTGAACCTCGCGTTCATCGCTACTGGGAGGTGAAGCCCGCGAAGGAAGCCCGGATCATCGCGCAGTATGCCGAGGTCAAGACGGAGACGCCCGCCATCCTGGAACGCGCCGTCGGTGCGGGCAAGGTGCTGATGTTCACGACGAAGCTTGACACGAAGACCGAGACGATCCACGAAGGCCATCGGCAGCTGTCATGGCAGACCTGGTGGCAGAGTTCGTTCGGCTTCATCCTTGCCGATAAGGTGTGCCGTTATCTCGCCGGCGACAGCATCGCTCCCGACTGGAACTTCATTTGCGGTCAGACGGTGACGATTCCGCTGGGCCGAGAGGGGGGAGAGCAGTTCTCGCTGCGCGGGCCGGGCCTGCCGCCGCAGGGCAAGCCGCTGACGCCTCCACCCGAGGACAAGGAGCAGAAGGATCGAATCCTGCCGATCACCGGCGCGGAGCAGCCCGGCAATTACGTCGTCAGCACTGTCCGCCATCAGCGACACGAGACCCTTGAGGCGTTCAGCATGAACGTCAAGCCCGACGAGAATATCCTCCTGCCGCGCGTGCCGAAGGAGGAAATCGAGGACGTCCTCGGCAAGGACACGATCCTCGGCGTGGAACACAACCTGAGCCTGAAAGACGCCATCTCGCGCAAGCCCCAGCCCATCGAATTGTTGCCCTGGCTGATGCTCCTGCTGCTGCTGTTCCTGGCCGCCGAGAACCTGCTGGGAAACCGCGCGCTCGACAAGAAACCACTCGCCGAGCCGCCGCCTGCCGCGAGCGCACAGAAGCCTGTTCCCGCCCGGCGTTCGCTCGTCATGGTGCTGGTGTGGACGATTCTCGGAACGATCCTCGGCGCTGGCCTGGCCTTCCTGCGCGAAGGCCCCTCGGGGTCAATGGCGGCCGGCGCGACCATCACGGGGTTGCTCGGCCTGTTTCACGGCCTGATGACGCTGTCTCGCTTTGGCCCGCGCGACAGCGCGATCCTCGGCGGGCTGCTCGGCTCGATCGTCGGCGTGCTGTATGGCTGGCTGATTCTCGGGACGCTGGGCGGCTTCGACAGCAGGTTCGCGGTGGTTCTGGGAATGACGCTCGGGGCCGGTGTACTGACCCTTGATGGCTGGGTGCTGGGGCTGCGTGCCGACCGGCTGGCGGCCCGCGCCGCGGTACAGCAGCGCCAACCTGAGGAGGCCTGATCCCATGGATCGAGTCGCTGACACCATGCCGCTGACGACGGATCCGCTCTGGCCCTGGTCGCTTCCCGGCATCGGCTGGCCGGCCTTGATCGTCACCGCTCTCGTCCTGCTCGCCGCCGCGACCTGGAGCTATCTGCGCGTCCCCGGTACGAAACTGCGGCGCGTCGGCGTCGTCCTGGGGCTGCGGATCTTCGCGCTCTTCCTCGTGTTCCTGGCCCTGACGGGAGCGTCGTGCGTCTCGCGCAAGGAACTGAAGGTGGCGTCGCTGGTGATTGTCGCCATTGATGCCTCGGAGAGCATGGAGGCTGTCAAGGACGAGGTGGGCGGATTGTCGCGCTGGGAGTACATGAAGCAAAACCTCAAGGACGTTCGGCCCCTTCTTGAGAAGCTGAAGAAGGACCACAATATCTCCGTCGTCTTCTGGCGCTTCGGCGACGAGGTCGCCGAGTTCGACCCCGACAATCCCGGCAGCGCCACCGGCAAGCGGACCGACACGGCCCAGTTGCTGCGGACGCTCCAGGAGAAGTATCGCGGCGAGAAGTATCTGCGCGCCCTGCTGATCCTCAGCGATGGGGCCGACAACGTGGCCAGCGATCCGCCCGCGCGCGCTCTCGCCGCCCAGTGGCGGGCCATGCCGTGTCCGATCTACACCTTCTACTACGGCAACAAGGCGACGACGTCGTCGCAAAACGACATCGTTGTGACCTCGATCAATCCCGAGCCCGCCGTCGTCTCCATCAAGGGCAAGCTGACCGTGCGGGCGACCATCGACGCCCTCGGCTTCGTCGGCAGTCCTGTGCGCGTCAAGGTATTCATCGACGACAAGGAAGTGGCCGGCCAGGACGAAGTCCTGGCCTATCGCAAGGACAATGCAGTGACGATCGTCTGCGATGCTCCTGCCGTCCCCGGCGAGGTCAAGGTGACCCTCAAGGTCCACCAGCGCGAACGCCCTCAGGCACTTCACGGCGAACTGAGCGAGGCCAACAATGAGATGTCAACATATGTGACGGTGACGCGCGAGGGGTTGAGCGTGTTGCTGGTCGATCGTCAGGATCACTTCTCCGAGCCGCAGCAGATCCTGACGGCCCTCAGCGCGGATAAACGAATGCGTGTCTATCGTGCCTGGCTGCGCGGCCCCACGGAGATTGGCGAGGATCAGAAGGGGCTGTTTCAGTTCGATCAACAGCCTTACGACGTGGTCATTCTCGGCGACGTGACGGCCCAGCAGTTGCGCCAGGCCGATCCGGATGCATTGAAGAAAATCTACGATCGCGTCTTCAACAAGCGGATGGGCCTGCTGATGATGGGTGGCCGCTTTGCCTTTGGCAACAGCGACTGGGCCGGCACCGAGATGGAGAAACTCCTCCCGGTGAGACTGGACGCGAGAGGCCAGATCGAGGGCGACATCAAACTCAAGCCGGCGGAGCAGGGACTCGATTATGTCCTGCGGATCGCGGATCGACCGGCGGACAGCGCGGAGCGCTGGGCGCTGATTCCGCCTCTCGACGGCATGACGCGGCTTGGGACTGTCCAGGGCGACAAGCGTATCTTCGCGGAGACGACGACCGGCGAGCCTTTGATGGTGGTTCATACGATGGGGACGGGCCGGGTGATGGCCTTTGGAGGCAGCACAACTCGCCGCTGGGTGCGGCCAGGCAAGGGCGACCCCGTCGAGGTTCACTCGCGTTTCTGGCGTCAGGTGGTCCTCTGGCTCGCTCAGCAGGAGAACACCAACGACAACCTGCGCATTCGCCTGGACACACGCCGCTTGCGGACCGGCGACAACCTCGGCTTCGGCGTCGAGCTGAAAGGGACCCAGGGCGAGACGCTCAAGGACGTCAAGTACGAAGTGAAGGTGGTCAATACGCCGACGAAGGAGTCGCCCAAGGTGACGGAGTCGGCGGTGGAATTGACGCCGGGCCTGCGCGGTTCCAGCAATGAGGACGAGAGCCGGGGCAACTTCAAGCCGCGTTTGCCGGTCGAATATCGCATCGTGGCGTCCGCCACCGGCAAGCTCCCGGACGGAAAGAGCGTGTCGGGCAACAGCGAAGCCCGCTTCCTGGCCTATCAGGATGATGTGGAGACGAGCGAGAAGGCAGCCAATCCTGACTTCTTGAAGGAGTTAGCGACGGCGGGCGGCGGGCGCGACTATCGTCCCGACGGTCTGAAGAAGTTCCTGGAGCAGTTGCCGTCGAAGCCGCTGCCGCAACCGCCGCCGAAGCCGAGCAAGCTTCCCGACTGGCGCAGCAAGCAGCCATCGCCGTTCCTGCTGGCGTTCTTCCTGCTGTTCGTGCAAGTGCTGGCGCTGGAATGGTTCCTGCGTCGTCGCTGGGGCATGGTGTGATTCGTGCCGCTTGTGGCGTAGCGGCCTTGAAGAGCGCTACGCCGCAAGCGGCAAAACAGGAGGCTCCCGTGCCCCGTATCGTCTCGCTCATCGGCAGCGCCACGGAAATCGTCTGCGCTATTGGCTTCGAGAAGGACCTCGTCGGCAGATCGCACGAATGCGACTATCCTCCCTCGGTCGAGCGTCTCCCCGTCTGTACGGAGCCGAAGTTTAACGTCGAAGGTTCGAGTTACGAGATCGACCAGCGCGTCCGCGCCGTCCTGCAGGAGTCGCTGTCGGTCTATCGCGTCCACGCCGAAACCCTGCGCGCTTTGCGTCCCGACGTCATCGTCACCCAGTCGCAGTGTGAGGTCTGCGCCGTCAGCGAGCGCGACGTCATCGAGACGGTTTGCTCATGGCTCGACAACCGGCCGCGCATCGTGACGCTGAAACCGGATAGCCTCGAAGACGTCTGGAACGACATCATGCTCGTGGCTGAGGGACTCAACGCGAAATCCGCGGGACAAGCGCTGCTCGAAAAACTCCAGGGCCGAATGCGTGCGATCGAACAGAAGACGGCGGCCCTGGCGGATCGCCCGCGCGTTGCCTGTGTCGAGTGGATCGAGCCGCTGATGGCGTCGGGAAACTGGATGCCGCAACTGGTGGAGATGGCTGGCGCAGTCAACGTCTTCGGCATCGCGGGACAGCACGCGCCCGGACTCGGCTGGGATCAACTCCGCGCGGCCGATCCGGACGTGATTATCGTCCTGCCGTGCGGCTACGGGATGGCAAAGACGCGTCAGGAGATGCCCGGATTGACGCGCCGCCCCGAATGGAACTCGCTGCAAGCGGTGCGGATGGGGCGCGTGTTTCTGACTGACGGGAATCAATACTTCAATCGGCCTGGCCCGCGCCTCGTCGAGTCGCTGGAGATCCTCGCCGAGGTGCTGCATCCCGGAGTGATGCGTTTCGGACACGAGGGCAGTGGGTGGGAACGATGGACGACGTGAGTCCTACCGCTTGCGGCTTAGCGGTCTTCAACCCCGCCAAGCCGCAAGCGGTAGGACTCACCCCAACTCCACGGTCAATGCGCGAAGGAATGGCTCGGCGTCCGTGACGACGCCCACCGTCTGAATACTGCCGCGATCCGTCAGTTTCGTTACCGTCGCGGGGTTGATGTCCACGCACGCCACCTTGACCCAGGCCGGCAGCAGATTGCCTGTCGCGATCGAGTGCAGCATCGTCGCGACCATCAGACAGAAGCCGACGCCGTGAATCTCCTCGCGCATCTTGCGCTGGGCGACGAGGGCGTCGGTAATCACCTCCGGCAAGGGGCCGTCGTCGCGGATGCTGCCAGCGAGGACGAATGGCACATCGTGCTTGATGCACTCGTACATGATGCCGCTCTTGAGGATGCCACGATCGACGGCGGCGCGGATGCCGCCGAGCCGGCGAATTGTGTTGATCGCGCGCAGGTGATGCTCATGGCCCTCGTCGGCGGGCAGGCCGCGATCGAGCCAGATGCCCAGGCTCGTGCCGTAGAGGGCCTGCTCAATGTCGTGCGTGGCCAGGGCGTTGCCGGCGAACAGTATTTGCAGATAGCCGCCGCGAATGAGCTTGCAGATGTGCTCGACGCTCCCGGTGTGGACCACAGCGGGACCGAGGACGGCGAGGATGCGGTCTCCCGCCTCGCGCGTCCGCTTCATCGTTGAGGCGATCTCGCGAACCGTCGCGCCCTTGGGCTTTTCGCTCGATACGGCGCTGGACATGAACTCGAACAGGCTCTTGCGCGCCGTCGGCTCCGCCGGGAAGACGCGCAGTCCCTTGCGGCCAACGATGATGCGATCGCCGATGCGAACCTCGGTCATCGGCACGCAGCGGGCCGCCCCCTCGTCCGCGTCGATGAGGATGCCGCAATCCATCTCCTGATCCTCGACCTCGATCCATTCGCCGTTGATGCGCACCTGGGTGCGAAAGCTCGTCGTACTATAGAAGCTCTCCGGGAAAGCGCCATCGAGGTCGGCGATGACGCTGACGCAATCTTCCTCGTTGAGGGGCACGGCCCCATGATCGTGAATGGCGTCGAGGACTTCGCGCAGGACGGCGGCGCTGGGAGCGCGGACCTCGATGCGCGCATAGCTCCCGTCCGACTGGCTCTGGCCGACGCGAATGTCCTTCAGGACATAGGTTCCGCCATGCGTCAGGATCTCGTCGAGGACCTTGGGCAGCAGCAGCGAATCGATGATGTGTCCTTGCAGTTCGACTTCCTCCAGGAAAGTGGAGGCCGGCGTCTCGCTCATGGTTGCTCCAGGCTCGGGAATTGATTCAGGACGCATTCGGGGGCGGTTTCTGGCCGCCGTTGCGCAATACCTCGGCCAGGCGCGTCTTGGCCTGCTCGGGAAGGCTGCTCTCCTCGATGACGCGGATCGTGTCCTCGACGGGATACTCGATCCGTTTCAGTTCGACCTTGAAGTTCTCGATGATCGCATAGCTGGCGCGGGGGTCGCCGTCGCGCGGCTGACCGACGCTGCCGGGATTGATGACCAGCTTATCGCCGACTTCGAGGACATAAGGCTGATGCGTGTGGCCGACACAGATGACGTCCGCCTCGACGTTCTGCAAACGCCGCTGCCAGAACTCGACGTCGGCTGGGGCGTACTCGTCCATCGGGTCGCGCGGCGAGGCATGGACCAGGAGAAAACGCATCCGGTCCACCGTCATCAGACGCGTCAACGGCAACTGAGCGAGGTAGCGCACGTCCGGCGGTTCGAGGCGCTGCCGCGACAGGGGCCGAGTGATTCCCGTTAGATACTTGAAGCCCGTTCGTCCAATCACCGACACATTCTGAGCGACGCCGTGATCGTGATTGCCCCGGATGGTGACCAGGGCGTTCTTGCGGACCCAGTCGATGCACGGAGCAGGTTCCAGGCCGTAATCGACCAGATCACCGAGACAGAGGCAGACGTCGTAAGGCTCCTGGATCGCCTGAAGGGCGGGCCAGTTGGCGTGAATATCGGCCAGCAGAAGGATACGCATGACCGGTTGCGAAGCTCCCGGATTATTGAGAGTGCTTGACTCTGACAAATTGTATGGAGTATAGAGAAAGTAGGAGAATGGGGGAGCGCGGCAAGAAACTCCTTCCTTCTCATCGCCCGTCCTCGACTCGCCACTCTCCCCTGGCAGAGCGTCATCGCCGCTCCGCGCCGATTGTCTGCCTCTGCCGGGCCTGAAGGAGGGATGCCATGTCTGGCAACCCGAATGTTCGGCGAATGACCCTGCGGCAGCTGCTGACCAGCGCCGAGAAATGCGCGGGGGACCTCGCGCAGCAATTGCAATCCACTCTGCTGTCGCGCGCCACCGACTGCCGGGACCTGACCCGGCCGATACGGCGGCGCAGTCATTATCCGACGCTTATCGCCCTCAGCAACGCGGTGATCCGCTTGCAGCAAGCCGACGAGGAGGTCGAGGTGCTCGTGGATTATCTGCTCGAGCAGATGGAAGCGATTCGCGAGGCCGCTCGCAAGGAACGCATCCGGCGCTGACTCCCCTGCCTGCCGCTGGCGAGCCGCGACCGCAAGGGAGCGGTTGGAAGTACTGGCGAGCCGCGACCGCAAGGGTGTGGTTGGAAGTTGCCGCTCCCATGCGGTCGCGGCGCGTTGTGTAACAGCCGCTAAGCCGCCAGCGGCAAGACCAAAC
>JBBRIK010000184.1:0-7842 GCA_038221045.1 Gemmatales bacterium | reverse complement strand
CCCGTGATCTACCTCATCCTGGGCGGCCTGACGGTCGTGGGCTGGTTCTTCTACCAAAACTTCCTCGCGCAAGTCATCCGCTCCTCCGTGACCGAACCGATTCTGGCCCGCTATGTTCTGAACTTCGGTCCCATCATCGTCGTTTGCTTCATTGTCCCCGTCCTGACCATGAAACTGCTCAGCGAGGAACACCGTACCGGTTCGCTCGAGGTGCTGCTGACGGCGCCCGTCAACGAAACGACAGTCGTCCTGGGTAAATTCCTGGCCGCCCTTCTGCTGTTCATGCTGATTTGGATGCCGTGGTGGCTCTTTCTGATCGCTCTGCGCGTTGGCGGTGGTGAACCGTTCGACTATCGGCCCCTGTTCAGTTTTCTGATTGCCCTCGGCTTCACGGGAGCCGGCTTCGTTTCGATGGGCCTGTTCTGCTCCAGCCTGACGCGAAACCAGGTGGCCAGCGCCGTCCTCACCTTCGCCGGCATGATCCTTTACCTGGGTATCGCCTTCCTGAACGGCCAACTGCCGGCGGGAAGCTCCTGGCTGTCTGTCGTCAAGCACGCCGATTACATCGACCTGTGGATCCAGACGCTCAACGGAGTCCTGGTGCCGCGGCAACTGCTGTTCCATCTGTCCGCGACCGTCGTCTGGCTATTCCTGACCGTCAAGGTACTTGAAGCCCGGCGCTGGGCGTGAGCAATCGTGGCGGTGAAGCCGGCTTCGCCGCGCTGGAGAGGAAACAACCATGTCCAACGTCAATACGGCCACCGTCGGGCAACCCGCGCCCGCACTTTCCCTCGAACAATGGATGGCGGCGCGACATGGCCAGATTGCCAATTTGTTGCTGGTGGCGGCGGCGGCCTTCACTATCCTGCCTGTCTGGCAATTTGTTCGCGCCCAGCAGGATCTGGATTACCTTGTGCCGCTGGCCGTCTGGGGATTCTTCGAGGCGATCGTCTGTCTGTTCGGCGCCCTGTATCTGAAACTGGCTGACCCGGCCGATCTTGCCAGGGACGGGACCCGGTATCGTCTGCTGGCCCTGGGCATCGGCGGGAGCGCCGGCTTGTGTACCTTCCTCCTGGGCGTCTGGCTGCCGCTGGATGCCTGGGCATACGCCTTTGTCCCCCATGCGGTCAAGGCGGGCGAGGACGCCACTCCCCTGCTGAGCCTGTGGCGCGAGAACTGGTGGCGCATCATGGTCTGCGCCCTGGCCGTACTCGGCGGACTCGGCCTGATGTTCGCCAGCCTCCAACTCGCGCGTCATGTCGAGCGTGCCAGCGCCGGCATGCGCCGCTTGCTCTACGGCTACAACGCCGTCCTGACCGGTCTGCTGTTGTTGGCGAGCCTTGGCCTACTCAACGTCATGTCCTATGTCCAGTTGCCGCCTTTCACCGTCTTTGAGCAGCAGATCGACTGGACGCCGTCGCAGATGTACACGCTAAGTGACAAGTCCATCAATCTACTCAAGACCGATATCAAAGGATCGGTCGCGCTGTACGCCCTGATGAGTCCGCGCGTCGAAGGGGGCAAGGACGTCGAGACGCTCTACAAGAACTGTAAGCGCTACAAGAAGGACATCGACTTCGGTTTCTACTCGCCCGACGCCAATCCCACGGAGTATGCGAAGTATAGGGCGAAATACGGTAAGCTCCTCAATGGCGAACCCTTCGGACTGATTGTCGTCTATCAAGACGAGAACGGTAAAGAGGAAGCGGGAGGGCTGCGCGGGGAAGAGCTTTTCGATGAGCGTCCAGGCCCCAATCCCAATGCTCCGTCGCGCGTCGTGTTCAAGGGCGAGAACTCCCTGATGAACCTGCTGCGCAAGTTGACGGAGACCAAGCCGGTAAAGATCGTCTTCACCAAAGGCCACGGCGAGTTGGAGCTGCAACCCTCCCGCGACCGGGAGGACCAGGGACGGGATTTATCCCTCTTGAAGAAGCGTCTGGAGTCCAACCGCAACTATGAGTTCGAGGAAGTGGTCCTTGGCGCCGAGGGCAACACGGGGCTGAAGGACGCGGACATCGTCGTGGTGGCGGGTCCGACCCGCGGCTATTCCGACCCGGCCCTTCAGGCGCTGCGCGAGTATCTCAACCCACGCGGAACGCAAAAGAAGGGCAAGATGATCGTTCTGCTGGGCAAGAACTTGCGAGAAGGCGAAATGCTCAAGACCAAACTCGAAGGGTTGTTGAGCGAGAACGGCGTCGAGATCAGCGACAAGCGTATTTTGTCGCCCTCGAGCGAGGATCCCCGCGTGGTCTGGGTCATGCCGCCCCTGGGCAGCTCCAACCCGATTGCTCGCGCCTTTACCAGCGGTCAGAGTGTGCGAGCCTGGGCCTTCCGCGAGCCGCGCCGGCTGAAGGCCGCTCAGGGCGCGATGCCGACACAGAAGGTGGAGCCGATCCTGGCGACCGCTTCCGATGAGATCGCCTGGGAGGAGAAGGACCTGACGGCGTCCCCCCTCGACCTGGTGAAGCAATACTCCAAGCCCGGCCTTCCCAAGGAGAGCCTTCCGAAATTTGAAACGACGCTCTGGACCGCTGTGGCCGTCTCTGAGACAAAGCCCAGCATGAGAGCGCCCCACGACACGGACCACGCCGCCGTGACGGATCAGACGCCCCGAATGGTCGTCTTCGGGGATGCGTCGTGGCTCAGCAGCGAAGTGGGCCTCCGGGACCGCGGACAAGGCGCCAACATGTTCGACAGTTGCGTCGGTTGGCTGCGCGGCAAGGGCGACCTGGGCAATGAAACCTACGCGCAGGAGAAATCGCGTCCCGAATTTTCTCTGGCGGACAAGGGACTGACCAAGGCCGGCAAGTTGTCGCGAGTGATCTGGCTGCCGTTAGTGCTGGTCTTGCTCGCCGTCCTCGCCCTCGGCGGGGGTATCTGGGTAGTTCGCCGGCGCTGATCGGTCCGGTTCGCCCCACGGCGACACATTCCCGACGAGGACCTCATGAGTTTCCGCACGACTTACATCCTGTTTGGCCTCCTCGGCGCGTTGGTGCTCGTCTTCGGTCTGGCTCTGTGGCTGGCGCCGGCGACCAGGGTTGACGACAAGTATGTACTGCCCAGCATTCGCGCCGGCGGAGCCAAGGTCGAAGACAAGAACATCGTCAAGGTTGAACTCGAACGTCCTGCGGAGGGCGTCGAGTACGTCTTTGTCCGCGATGAGAGCAAGGACTTCAAACTGGAGAAACCGGCGGGCTATCGCATCAACTCCAGCCATGTCCTCACTCTGGTCAATCAGGTGCTCGACGCCAAGACCGAAGTCGGCGACCTGAGTAGCAACCTCAAGGACTGGGGACTCGACAAACCGCACGGCAAGATCAAGCTGACGACGGATCAGAAGCAAGAACTGACGGTCTATCTCGGCGACGATCGCAACGATCGCGTGTACGTCACCTCGTCGGACAAGCCGAAGACCCCGATGGTGCTGCAGAAGAAGTCGCTCGACGCTGCCTTCAGCCAGTTGTCCGACTTCCGTTCGCGCGACCTGGTCGCGCTGAAAAGCGACGACATTCGGTCGATCAAGGTCGAGAAGCCCGCGAAGGAGAAGACGGAACGTGTCGTCCTGCAATCCGTCGATGGCAAGTGGCGCTACGAAGAGCCGAAATACGGGGCGGCCAATCTCGACAGCTCGTCCGAACCCGACGCCAAGGGCCTCAGCGGCGTCAGTTCCCTTCTCAGCGGCCTGACGGGCCTGCGCGCCGAGGGCAAGAGCGCCGAGCCGGTCATCAAGGACAAGAAGGAGAAAACGGACACGCCCAGAGACAAGACAAAGGAGCTTGGCTTCTGGCAGAACGACGCCAAGGACGAGGACCTGAAGAAGTTTGGCCTCGACAGCGATGCCTCGGCTTCGCTGGTGCTGGAGGTCAAGAAGGACCCGGCGGACAAGGACGCTCAGAAGGTGCTGATCGGCAAGGAAACCGCCGACAAGAGCGGATTGGTTTTCGCCCGTGTCTGGCCCGAACGCAACGTCCTGACCGTGGCGAAGAAGGGGCTGGAGGTCTTCGACAAGTTGCTCGCCGATCCCCAGGCGGTGCGCGATCGCGATCTGGTCAAGCTGCCCGAGAAGCCCGACGTCATCCGCATCAAGTATCCTGACGGCGAGACGATCGAGATGATTCGCAGTGAGGGCACGCCGACCCCGCCGATTCCGCATCCGCATGGCGGCTTCCCCGGCGGAGGGGCGACCGATAACTGGAAGCTGTATCTCGGCAAGGACAAGAAGGGACTCAACACCGACGCCAAGGCGATCAAGAACCTGATCGACGTCCTCGTGGCGAACAAGCGTCAGGTGACGGAGTTCCCCGACAATCCCGACGATCCCGCGCTCGGACTCAAGGACCCGAACAACCTGACAATCTCGCTGTGGGCGGACGGGGTCAAGAAGACGGACAAGAAGGAGAAGAAAGAGGAGCGTCCCGAGTTGAAGAGCGACACTCCCGACGTCGAACTGTCGTTTGGCCGGGTGGACAAGAAGTATGTCGCGGTCAAGCGCCGCACCGGCAAGGACCTGAAGCAAATCGACGTGGTCAAGGTGATGGACAGCGTCCTTGACGCCTCCCGTGCCGATTCGCTGGCCTATCTCGAGAAGACCTTGCCGTCGTTCTTCTCGGCGAGCGAGTTCAAGTCACTCCTGAAACTGACGGCGGACCTCGACGGCAAAACGACGGTGGCCGAGAAGACGAAACCGGAAGCCTCGGATTGGATGCTGAAGTTGCCGCCGGAATGGGCCGGGCGCAAGGCCGACGAGCAGGCCGTCAACGGGGTGGTGTTTGGCCTGAACGAACTGGAGATTGCGCGCTGGGAGGCGCTGAAACCAACGCAAGATCAACTCGGACGCTGGGGGCTGCGGTCTCCGTCCTCGAAGATCACGCTCGTGCGCAAAGGCGAGAAGAGCGACGTGGAAGTGTCCTTGCTGATCGGCGGGCCGACCGACGACAAGAAAGGCTATTACGCCAAGAAGAGCGATCGCGAGGAAGTCTTCTCGATCGACAAGAGCAAGGTTGAGCGGCTGAAGGAGCCGTTGCTCGATTTGCAAGTGCTGAAATTCCCGAGCGATACCGTCAAGGCGATCAAGCTGACCGGCTGGCCGCGCCGCGGCAAGCCCGATGTGCTGGAACTGACTCGCGAAAGCGCGACGGCGTGGAAGGGCAAGGACCTTGCTCCCAATGTGAAGGTCCATTCGGAGGAGGTGGAAAAGCTGCTCGACGCGCTGTCCAACTTGCGCGCGAAGAAGTTCGTCCTCTTCAAGGCTGGGCCGAATGCCACCCACGGCATGGACCCGGCGATGGGCGCGCTGGCGATCGAACTGACGCTCGAAGACAAGGAAAAGAAGACGGAGAAGATCACACTGACGCTGGGCAACGCCGACGCCGATGGCTTCTTCGCGATCAGCAACAAGCTGCCCGGCGACGTGTTCACCGTCGCCAAGGGCGCTGGCCGCGACGGCGATCAGGCGGTTATCTTCGAGAAGTTGAAAAAGGAATCGGAGTATCTCGCGAAATAAAGTCCGTCAGCAATGTAATGTCGAATTTCTAAGGACGAATGACGAAAGAATGCCCAATGAATAATCTCGAATGCCGAAAGCCTCTCGGAATGTGGCCACCTCATCCTTCGGCATTTGGGTTCACATTGCTCATGCTTTCGTCATTCGTCCTTCTCGTTTGAATAATCTCAAATGACTCTCGGACTGCAACTTCTTGCTTCGTCATTTGGCCTTCTGCATTGTTCATTCTTTCGTCATTCGTCCTTAGAAATTAGTAATTTCCACATCAGGGCTTCGACATGCCGACGAAACTGCCGTCGTGCTCGCGCGACAGCGCCCACAGAAATGCCCCCACGTCGGGTGACTCGTAGAAGAAACCCACCGAGTTGATGCGGACGCGCTCCTTGCCTGGAATCGCTCCATTCCATTCGTTCTTCAGCTTCCCACGCAGATGCTTGCTCAGGATGACCGAGCGGACGTTCGGATCCTTGATCGTCCGATCCTGCTCCGGCGAGAGGCCGTCCCCGTCCGACGGCAGACCATCGGAGAGCAGGTAGATCGTATCCAGTCCCAGCTTCCGCATGCGGAAGGACGCGTCGAATCCCTTGTGCAGGTTGGTGCCGCCCGATGGCTTGATCTTCGTCAGCGCGTCGTGTACTTTCTGCGCGCTCGTCTTGGCGTCGTAGTCGATCCACTCGCCTTCCTTGCCCAGTGGATAGTTGACGTCCTCGGCGAAGGTCACGACCTGGAACTTCTCCAGTTTCGGCAAGCTCTTCATGATCTGAACCAGCGTGTCGCGAACGCCGGTCCACTTGTGCAGAGCGGGCGTGTTCTCGTCCACCAACTCCATGCTGCCTGAGGTATCGACGAGGAAGACCACCTTCTGGCCCGTCAAGGCGATGCCGGCGAAGCGCTGCTCCATGAGGGCTTGCAGCCGAAACGTATCGCCCTTGAGCTTGTCGAACGACTTCAGCATCTCGGCCAGGTCGAGGTCCTTCTGGGTCAGCTTCTTCTCGACGTCGCTCATCTTGGCCTTGTAGGCCAGCGATTCGAGCAGGTCCTTGTTGACGCCCTCCAGACGCTTCTCCAGCTCGCGCTTGGCCAGCACCAGCGTCTCGTAATCCTTCGCCGCCCTGGCGATCTCCTCGATCCGTTTCGCCAGGTCCGACTTCGCCAGCTTCGCCTTGGTTTCCTCATCGGTCAGTCGTTCGCGCGTCCCCTTCAAGTCGTCCTGAAGTTTGGGCAGCATCGCGACACTCTTTTCGAGTTGGCGGACGGTCGATTCGGCGTCGATCAGCTTCTTGGTCAGATCGTCCGTCAGCTTCGCCAGATCTTCGATCTTCGTCTGCTTCTTCGTTCCCTGGGTCTGCATTCCTTGCAGATCCTGCTCCAGTTGCGTGTTCTTCGTGCCGAGGAGGGCGAGCCTCTTCTCGAGATCCTGCATCTCCTTGAGCCGGCGGGCCAGCAGTTTCTCGACGCCCTCCTTGGTGTCGCTCAGCTTCGTCAACTGGGCGACGAGGTCGTCGATCTTCACCCGGCGCGTCTGGCTCTGGTCCTTCGTCACATCGAGGTCTTTTTCCAGCGACGTCTTGAGAGCAGTCAGGTTGGTGAGCTTCTTCTCCAGCGATTCCCGGTTCTCGCTCAGGGCATCGACCTGCTTCAGCAGTTCCGCGATCTTCTTCGCTTTTTCTTCGGTCGAGGCGGTGCGGTTCTTGAGATCGTCCTTGAGATTGGTATTGTCCTTGCGCAGGGCGGCGAGAAGCGAAGTGACCGTTTCCAGTTCCTTGACGCGATCGTCGAGCAGCTTTTCGAGGACGGCGCGTTTCTCTGCCAGCGTCGTGATGCTCGCCGTCAGATCGTCGGCTTTTTTCTGGGTGTTAGTCTGCTTCAGGCGAACGTCGGCCAGGAACTGGCGCAGGAGGACTTCCTCGTCCTTCCTGCGTTTGAGATCGTCTTGAAGAGTCCCGATCTTCCTGTGCGCCTGTTTGAGTTCCGACTCCGTCTCCTTGCCCCAGGCGTCACTGTCCTCGGCCTCGCGATGCTTGTTCAGCCACAGCAGAATGACGCAGCCAAGCGAGCAGCACAGCACATCCACCATCCAGAGGCTGAAGGTCGAGGGGGATCGATGGCGGAAACGCATGAGAGACTCCTTCGGGGAGAAATGATGAATGATGAATGATGAATGATGAATAAAAGAGACAATACTCAACCTGTCTGGCTACCCACCTTCCGCGTAAGGCGCGTAACCTATTGCGGATAAACTGGTTACAGTGAGGGAAAAGTAGTGGACAAAAGAGTTAAGTAATGGAAACTTGAACACTTATAGAGCTACATCTCCTTGCAGTGCAATGAGTTAGAAT
>JBBRIK010000183.1:0-7843 GCA_038221045.1 Gemmatales bacterium | reverse complement strand
CCGCGTAGGGATCATCGGTGGCCTGATCGGCGATGGTCTTCACTAGATTCTTGCCGAGCAGGATGGTGCCGATGGGGTCCGCCGTGGCCACCGCATCGACTTTCCCGCTGTCCACGGCCAGCCCCAACTCGGCGGGAGGGAAGGGCAACCACTGAACGTCGCCTTCGTCCCCCGGCCGTGGATTGAGGCCATTGGCGGCCAGGACGCGGCTGGCAAACAGGTGGGGTGGGCTGCCCCGGTGCGTCGGCACGCCGATCTTCTTGCCCTTGAGGTCCTTCACCGTTTTCAGGTCCGACTTGGTGCCCACCTGGAGACGGAGACAGCCGGTGTGAATGCCGCCCGTGATCTTGACGTCCGTGCCTCCCTCGATCGGCTTGAGCAGATACATGATGAGCGTGTGATTGGCGTCGAATCGCCCCAATCCCAGGCCATCGCGCAGGCCATCCCAATCCGTCTTGACCAGGTCCACGTCTAGCCCCTCTTCCTCGTAGAACCCTTTCTCGAGGGCGACGAAGATGGGCGCTTCGCAGGTCAAGCCGAGGTAGGCGACCTTCAACTTGATCGGCCCGGTTTCCCCCTCCGGCGGCTTGCTCGACGAACAGCAGCCGGCCGGCAGCAGAGCGAAGAGGCTCACCGCGAGGGGAAGGCTGAGGAACAGGACCGAACGAACCCACTTTCGCGCGGTTCTCGGTTTCATCTCTCTAACTCCTTACGGAATGGTGCAAGGGTTCGTGCAAACCCGTGTCGGGATTCTGGAGGAACAACGCCTCTCCTGAAAACAGAAGGAACGTCCCATCGGCAGCGGTCTCACAGAGCGATAAGAGACGAAGCGCAGTACGACATTCGGCCCGCACGGGGTGCGCGGTTCCTCAGTCGAGACGGTGGCGTACCGGCAAGAGCGTCAGCCGAGACGGGGAGGGCGTTTGATACGAAATGGATGATGCGCCGGATCGAAAAGCGAATGGTCCTGGAGACCGTTAGCGAAGTCGGGAAGAGCGGAGTGCCACGCCGTTCCTTGCCAGCCCCATTGGTCGGAGAACTGCGAGGTAGACGGGGGAGTCGGGGCCTCAAGGGGCCGAGCCGGTTTGCTGGAGCAATTCGGACCCGAACACGGACGATTGCCGGGAGGGAGCTGAGAGAAGGTGTCTTTCGAGGGAGCGGATTCCGTTCTCTCCGTCGCGGCGGTCATGGGAGCGGACGAATGACCGATCTGAATGTAGTCCCCGCAACTGGCCGAGGCGCGGGACGAAAACAGCATGGCAACGACGACGAGGAGGCCCCGCGCCGAAAGAGCTAGCCATGTTCTCGCGAAAAACAAGGTCATTGAGTGTCTGGAAATAGCGGTGACGAACTGGAACAAGACTATTGTTACACGCGCTCCACGCACGACACAAGGAGAATCTCACCCGCTTCCCACTTCAGCGAGTCATGAGCCGGTTCTGGTTGGCCAGGATCTGCTGCTGATTCTGAAGGATCTGGTTCTGGTTCTCCTGAAGGGTCGTCTGATTGGCGAGGACGCCGGCCACGTCGGCGGCGAGCCTGTCGAGCTTCGACTGATTGGACAGGATGGTCTCCTGATTGGCGACGATATCGTCACTACCCGATGGCGGAACGGGTCGGAAGAGAAAACCGAGGACGGTTTCGCTGTTCCGCCGTTCCGTGTGAAAAACTCGGCGCGGATTATGAAAAAGCATGGCCTGCAACCCGGATGGGAGCGTATGACTGTTAGATCGAGCGTCAGGATTTCGCCTCTTCTCCCGCGATTTTCATCGGTGGGTGTTCAATGATGGTACTAACTTCGTTGCGGCGTCGTCCTCTCCTTGTCGTCCTGGGGCTGGTTGTGCTGGCGGGCCTCGGCGTCGCCGGCTACTTCCTCTGGCTTCGGCCAAAGCCACTCCCCGGACCGGAGACCGCGATCTACCAGGAGTATGTGGCGGCGTTTCAGACCGGGACCGCCGCCCTCGACGTGGGCCGGGATGAGATCGCGGAGCCGAAGCTGACGGAGGCGATTAAGAAGATCCCAGAGGAACCCGCCGCATGGGTCAACCGGGCCATTCTTTACTTGCGCACAAACCGATTCAAGGAGGCGGAACGTGACCTGAAGCGAGCGCAGGCCCTGGCCTCCGACAGCCCCGAAATTGAGAGTCTCCTTGGTCTCCTCGCGCAAAAGCAAGGGGCGACCGCCAAGGCCATCTCCCATCTTCGCAAGGCGGTCAAGCAGAAGCCGCGGGACCTGGCGACGCAGTACGCCCTGGGGCGGCTCCTCGAAAAGACGAACGATGAAGAGTATCAGCAAGCGCTGAAGGACATTCTGGCCATTCAGCCGAATAACCTGAAGGTACTGATCGAACACGCCAAGGTGGCGACCCTTCGCCGCGATGCGGCGGCCCTCAAGGAAACCCTCACTCAGTTCAGCAGGCTGGCCTCCACCTGGTCTCCTGGTACGCAGGACGCGCTGAAAAGGGTCGAGAAGGCGGCGGAAGGACCCCTTCCCGGCAGAGTTCCCGGAGTCTTGCCGGAACTGGGGAATCTCCTTCTGGGAGAGCTTGGTTTCACGCGCGGCGCTCGTGCGGTCAACTCCGAGGACGATGCGTCCGGCGAATCGTTTCAGCAGTTTCTTCGGCTCGCCCCAGTGCGAAATACCCCGGCCCCGGCCGATCTTGCTCTGACGTTCACGCCCCATCCAATCGACGGACCCGGCCCGGCAGCATCAAAAGAGGATGTCGTTCTGCCGGTATGGCTGACGGGCGCGGGGAAGCCAGCGGTCTTCGCTGCCAACGCGAAACAGGCCCGCCGCATTGATGCCGCTGGCTTCCAGCAGCCCTTCCCCTCCGGGCCGAAGGCCATCGCACCCACGGCGCATGGATTGCTCGCTCTCGACTGGAACAACGATTATCGCACCGACATCTTGCTGGCGGGTGCGGGAGGGCTGCGCTTCTGGGAGCAGAAGGAGGATGGTACATTCGCTGACGTGACGAGCAAGACCGAGTTGAATGCCGCGATCCTCGAAGGCGATTACTTCGGTGCCTGGGCCGCCGACGTCGAAATGGACGGCGACCTCGACATCGTCCTGGCACAGAGAACCGGGCCGCCCGTCGTCCTGCGCAACAATCGAGACGGGACGTTCAAGGCGATTGATCTTTTCCCCGGCGTAGAAGGAATGCGGGCCTTCGCCTGGGCCGACCTCGACAACGACGGCGCTCCCGATGCAGTCCTCCTTGATGCAAAGGGCAAGCTCCACGTCTTCGCGAATGAACGTCAGGGTCTCTTCCATGCCCGCGAGGTTCTCGGCGATCTCGGCCGCCTGATCGCGCTGACTGCGGCTGATCTCAACGACGACGGTATCTTCGACCTGGCTGCCCTGCGTGCCGACGGAACGATCCTGCGTCTCTCGGATCGCGACAAGGGCAAGTCGTGGGAGATGGTCGAAATGATGCGCTGGTCCGACATTCCCGCGGACGCCGAACCGGGATCGGTACGTCTGCTCGTAGGCGACCTTGACAACAACGGCGGTTTCGACCTGATCGCGGCTGGCTCCCAGAGTGGTCGCGCCTGGCTAAGCGGCGAGGACGGGAAGTTCAAGGCTCTGGAGGCTGCTCTTCCGGGACGGGTGTTCGCGCTGGCCGACCTGACAGGCAAGGGCCGGCTCGATCCGCTGGCGGTATCCGAGGAGGGGAAGGCGGTACGGCTGGCGAATCGCGGTACCCACGATTATCGCTGGCAGGACGTGTTCGCCTACGCCATCGGCCACAGTCCCACGGAGAAAAAGGCGACGGGTGACAACCGCATCAACTCGTTCGCTATCGGCAGCGAGGTTGAGGCCCGCAGCGGCTCCCTCATCCAGAAACAGATAATCGCCTCGCCGTATGTACACTTCGGTTTGGGAGAACACAAAACGGTTCCCGTTCTCCGCTTCGTCTGGCCGAACGGCTATTCTCAGATCGAGTTCGATCAGCCCGCTGACACGATCGTTCAGACCGAACAACGGCTCAAGGGATCCTGTCCCTTCCTGTTCGCCGACGACGGCAAGGAGGTTCGATTCGTCACCGACTTCATGTGGAGTACGCCGCTGGGAATGTACATCGGCGGCCAGGAGAAGAGCGGCTTCCTCCAGACGCAGGACTGGGTCAAGATTCGCGGCGATCAACTGGCGGCCCGCGACGGCATCTACGATCTTCGCGTTCAGGCCAATCTGTGGGAGACGCACTTCTTCGACCACCTGTCCCTGATCGTGGCCGACCATCCGCCGGATACGGAAGTGTTCGTGGATGAGCGCTTCGCCCTGACGCCGATGACGCCAGCGCTCCACGCCACGACGCCGCCCCGGCCCGTGGCGAAGGCGTGGGACCACAACGGGACCGACGTCACGGAGGTGGTGCGAGCGATCGATGGCCGTTATCTCGACACCTGCGGTCGAGGGCCTTTCCAGGGAGTGACCCGCGATCACTGGGTCGAGTGCGACCTCGGCGACGATGCTCCCCGCGAGGGGCCGGTCTGGCTGCTGGCGCACGGCTGGATTCATCCGACTGACAGCTCGATCAACGTGGCCATTGCGCAGGGCAAGCACGAGGGGCCGCGTCCTCTGGTACTGGAAGTGCCGGATGGCAAGGGCGGCTGGAAGGTGGGCCGGCCGGCGCTCGGCTTCCCGGCAGGCAAGAACAAGACCATCATGATTCGCCTCGACGGCATTGAGGGCAAGGGCGTCTCGCGCCGCTTCCGTCTGCGCACCAACATGGAGATCTATTGGGACGCCCTCTCCTATGCGAGCGCCCTGGACGCCAAGGTTATCCGGCAGAAGGTACTCGCGCCGGAGACGGCGGAGTTGCGTTACTGCGGCATTCTGGAGATGACCCAGGCGAACGAGAGTTCCCCTGAACTGCCCCACTATGATAAAGTGTCGAGGGGCGGTCAGCGCTGGCGCGACCTGATCGGCTACTACACTCGTTACGGCGACGTGCGCGAGTTGCTGGCGAAGATCGACGACCGCTATGTGATCGTCAACGCGGGCGATGAGATCGCCATGCGGTTCACGGCCCCACCCGCTCCGCCGGCGGGCTGGAAACGCGATTTCGTCTGGGTGTGCGAGGGCTGGGTGAAGGACGGCGACTTCAACACCGCCTTCTCGAAGACCGTGCTGCCGTTGCCCTCCCACGACCAGATGCGCTACGATCGGCCGCCGGGGAGGCTCGAAGACGATCCCGTCTATCAGCGCTTCCCCGAGGATTGGCGCAACTACCATACTCGGTATGTGACGCCGTACCAGTTCGAGCGTGGGCTGCGCTCGTTTCGGCGTCCTTGACGACACATAAAGACTCAACGGGCCATTCATCCTGTTCCCGGAAACACACCCATGTCACCACTCTTCAAGCAGCTGATCGCCACCTTGATCCTCGCCGCCCTGCTGGGCGGCGTCGTCTTCCTCCGCAACAGCGACGTCGAGACCCCGGTCCTGGATGAGAAGGAGTCCCTCAAGCGCTATGGCTTCTTCCTGCGCGACAAGGCCAAGGAAGCCGGCATCGACTTCACGCATGAATCCCCCACCCAGATGGACGAGAAACTGGCTCACATCATGCCGATCATCGCCTCGATGGGGGCGTCGGTATCGGTGGTGGACTTTAACCGCGATGGCTGGCTCGATATCTATGTCGTCACCAGTCGCGAGGGCGGCAAGAATCGCCTCTATCGCAACAAGGGCGACGGCACCTTCGAGGATGTGGCCGAGAAGCTGGGCATCGCGGACCTCAACCAGGCCGGCACCGGCGTCTGCATGGGCGCTGTCTGGGGCGATTTCGACAACGACGGCTACGAGGACCTGCTGGTCTACAAGTGGGGCCGGCCCGAGTTGTACCACAACGACAAGGGCAAGGGCTTCACCCGCGTCACGGAGAAATCGGGTCTGCCGAAGTGGGCCAACCTCAACAGCGCGATCTGGGTCGATTATGACGGCGACGGCAAACTCGATCTGTTCCTCGCCGGCTACTGGCAGGACGACGTGAATCTGTGGAAGATCGCCGATACGAAGATCATGCCGAACGACTTCCAGTTTGCCACCAACGGCGGCCGCAAGTATCTGTTCCGCAACAAGGGCGACGGCTCCTTCGAGGACGTCACCGTGAAAATGGGTATCCGGGAAGAGGACGGGAAGAAGGAACGCTGGACGCTGGCGGTGGCGGCGGGACACTTTACCGGCGGCCGTTATCCGGACCTGTTTCTGGCCAACGACTATGGCGCTTCCCAGCTTTACGCCAACAAGGATGGCAAGACCTTCGTCGATATCAGCAAGAGTTGCGAGATTGGCAGCCATACCAAAAGCGGTATGAACGCCAGCTTCGGCGACATTTTCAATCGGGGCCAGTATGCGGTCTATGTGTCGAACATCACCGAACCGAAACAGCTCGTCCAGGGCAACAACCTCTGGGTGCCCCGGTCCGGCACTTCGGGACATGCACTGAAGTACGATAATTTCGCCAGCGTCCTCAACGTCGAGCGCGGCGGCTGGAGCTGGGGCGCGCAATTCGGCGACCTCAACAACGACGGCCTGCTGGACCTCTACCTGACCAATGGCTACATCTCGACGAAGTCGAAGGATAATTACTGGTTCGATTACAGTCTGATCGCCGGGGCGAACACGAAGATCATCGTGGACGCCAAGAACTGGCCGGCCATGAATGGAAAGAGCCTGTCGGGCAATCAGCAGAAGTGTCTGTGGTGGAACCGCAACGGCAAGTTCGTGGACGTGGGTCCGGCCGTCGGCGTGACCGACACTTACGATGGCCGGGCGGTGGCCCTGGCCGACCTGAGCAATCGCGGCGTCCTCGACGTCATCGTCGCCAACCAGAACGGCCCCCTGCTGCTGTACCGCAACACGGTCGATAAGGCCAACCAGTGGATTCAGTTCGACCTGGAAGGCACGCTCAGTAACCGCAGCGCCATCGGGGCCAGGGCGCGGTTATTCTGGAAGAACAAGGGAGACGAGGAGGTTCACGAGCAGTTGCAGGAGGTGTCCGGCGGCAATGGCTATGCCTCGCAGAACATGCGGCCCTTGCACTTTGGACTGGGCAAGGAAGCGGCGATCGTGAAAGTCGTCTTCAACTGGCCCTCCGGGCAAGTGCAGACGATTGCGTCCCCGCAGAGCGGAATTCGTCACAAGATCACGGAGCCGAAGGAGCCGTCCGAATGACCACCCAGGCCGTCCCTGACCTCGCTCCTCCTGCGCCCGCACCGCCGGCTGGGATACCGCCTGCTCCGAAGGCGAACAGCAGGGACTTCCTCGTTCGGCTCGCCCTGTCCGGCCTGCTGCTGTGGGCGTTCGATCAGTTGCACGATCCACTGATTGCCGTGTTCGCGCGGGTCGGCGAATGGCTGACCGGCGCGACGGTGGGATTATCCACGCCGAGAGTCCTGGCTGTCACGGTCCTGAGCGTTTGCTTGCTGGCCGTGTGGTGGCGGCTCGTCAAGAAGGACAAGCGTTTTTACGCGCCGCTCTTCATCACCTACATCCTGGCCGTGGCCGACGCCGCTTACGGCATCCTTGAGAATCACGCCAGCCCGACGCTCGCCTTTTTGACCGGCGGGCAGTTGACGAAGATCTCGCCGACCTTTGTGGCCATCTTCGCCGCCGTGGTGATGGAACTGGCCCTGGGCAAGTTCATGTACGGCAAATGGCCTCATCTGGCGAGCGCGTACATCTCGGGCATCAGCGTCGGCATCCTCATCAAGTCGCCGGCGACCTGGCCGTTTGTCATGTGTGCGCTGATCTCGATCACGTCGAAATACGTCTTCCGCGTCGGCGGCCGGCACCTCTGGAACCCGAGTAACTTCGGCATGGTGGTGTTGCTCTTCC
>JBBRIK010000182.1:0-7873 GCA_038221045.1 Gemmatales bacterium | reverse complement strand
GAAGACTCGCGTCGCGGCTAACCAATCTCAAGCGCCGTGGTAGTCGATGTCCTTGGCGTTGAGCGCCTCACGCTGGATGAAATCGCGCCGCGGCTCGACCTTCTCTCCCATCAGCGTCCGGAACAGGTCGTCCGCCTTGATGGCGTCGTCCACCTGTATGCGCAGCAACGTCCGCCGGGCGGGATCGAGCGTCGTGTCCCACAACTCCTCCGCGTCCATCTCGCCCAGTCCCTTGAAGCGCGTGACGGTCAAGCCCTTCTCGCCCAGCCGTCGAACCTCGCTGACGAGATCGCGCAGATGAGGCAGAAGCCGCTTCTGCTCTCCGTTCTGCAACACGAAGCGAGGAGGCGGCTCCCGACCGGCGACACGGGGCAGAGGCAGCAGATCGGTCGCCTTCAGGCCGCGCTGGCGCAGTTCTTCCAGCAAGCGCGCGCGATTGACGTTGCGGACCTCCGGCAGTTCGTGGACCGAGAACGTCCCGCCCGTCCCTGTCGTCCCCTCGTCCTCGGCCACCAGCTCACGCCCCAGCGCTTGCTCTTCTTTCTTGCGAAAGGCGTCGGCGTCCTCTTCTACGTGAAACCATTCCTCGCGGCCCCGAATCAGCATGCGCCACGCCGGCAGGCCGCGCTCGCTGGCCCGCGGCAGATACGTCATCAGGTTGACGCCGCGACGTTCCAGGATCTGCAGCGCATCCTCCAGAGGCGTCACCACCTTCACCAGCGCCGCCAGTTCGTCGCCCTCGAACGCCCGTGGCTCGCCCTCACCCGGCGACCCGTCCGCGTTCGGTGCCGGCAGCACCGTCAGCGACGTCCCTTCCAGACCGCGCGTCATAAGTTCGCGCGACATCTCTTCGACCGTGCTGATGTAGCGCACGCTCTTCTTCTGCGTCACCTTGTACAGCGGCGGCCGGGCGACATAGACGTGGCCCATCTCCACCAGTTTCCCCATCTGCCGATAGAAGAACGTCAACAACAGAGTGCGGATGTGCTGGCCATCGACGTCCGCATCCGTGAGGACGATCACTTTGCCATACCGCAGTTTCTCCAGGTCGGAGTCGATGCCGATATCGACGCCAACGGCGGAAATCAGGTTGCAGATCTCCTCGTTGCCCAGGAACTTCTCCGGCCTCGCCTTCTCGACGTTCAGCACCTTGCCGCGCAGAGGCAGAATGGCCTGGAAATGACGATCGCGTCCGCCCTCGGCCGAGCCGCCTGCCGACTGGCCCTCGACGAGGAACAGTTCGGACTCCTCGCGGTTGCGCGTCGTGCAGTCCATCAGTTTGCCGGGCAGTCCGCCGCCGCCGAGGATCTTCTTGCGGTCGATGATCGCCTTCTTGGCCTTGGCCGCCGCCTCGCGAGCCTCGGCGGCAATGGCGACCTTCTTGACGATCTTCAGCGCTTCCTTCGGGTTCTCTTCGAGGAACTTGCGCAACTGTTCGTTGATGACGCGCGTGACGATCCCCTCGACCTCGGGATTGGTCAGCCGAACTTTCGTCTGGGACTCGAACAGCGGCTCGCCCAGATGGACGCTCACCACGGCCGTCAGCCCATCGCGGAAGTCGTCGCCGATGGGCGAGACGCCGTTCTTGAATGCGTTATGCTCCTGACCGTATTCGTTCAGAGTGCGCGTCAGGGCCGTCCGAAATCCGGTCAGATGGGTGCCGCCCTGGCTGTTGTGGGCATTGTTGGCGTAGCAGCGAATCCGCTCACCGTCGTTATGCGTATATTGCAGGGCCACCTCGACCTTGACGCTCTCGCCGGCCGGTTCGTTGTCGATCACCTTGTCGGTCTGGATCGTCTTCTCGATGTGAATCGGCGGATGCAACTTCTCATCGTTGCGATTGATGTACTCGACAAACTCGGCAATGCCGCCGGCGGCGTGAAAGATCTCTTCCTTGCCGTCGCGCTCATCGGTCAACTTGATGGTCAGCCCACGATTGAGATACGCCAACTCGCGAAGGCGCGTATCGAGGCGCTCGAAGTCAAAAATCCGCTCGTGGAAGATCTGCGAATCGGGCTTGAAGGTGACTGTGGTGCCGGTCCGCGTGGAGGCGCCGCGTTCCATCAAGCCCGTGATGGCGTTGCCGCGCTCGAACTCCATGGCATAGGTGCGGCCGCCGCGGCGCACTTCCGCCTCGACATACTCGCTCAGCGCCGTCACGGCCTTGGCGCCGATGCCGTGCAGGCCCGCTGACGTCTTGTAAGTGCGCTTGTCGAACTTGGCACTGGTGCCGGAGACGGTGAGGACGACTTCAAGCGTCGGCTTGCCGGAACTGCCATGCGGCTCGACGGGAATGCCGCGGCCATCGTCGGCAACGGTGACGCTGCCATCGACGTTGATCTTGACTTGGATGTTCTGGCAAAACCCCGCGAGGGCCTCATCGACGGAGTTGTGGACCAGCTCGAAAACGAGGTGATGCAGCCCATTGACGCTAGTATCGCCAATGTACATGCCCGGCCGCTGACGGATGTGTGCGGCGTCGCGCAACAGCGTCACGTTCTCGGGAGTGTAGTCTTCCGAACTGGGGTTCTCAATGACCGATGCTTCTTCAACCGGCAGATTCGTCATGATGCAGTTCCCCATCCTGTCGAGCGAGGGTTCGCACCCCGCTCGACGTGTTATCCAACGACGCCCGCGCGGAAGCGCAGGTCGGTCAGTTTGGTGCCGGGCAGCCGGGCACGAAGCGCCTCCAGCAGCCGGCGTTTGTGGAAGTGGCTCAACTCTTGCAGCAAGACCGCGCTGCCCACTTCCACTTCGAGAACGCCGCGCCGCAATGCTCCGACGCGCGTCTGTTTCGCATGCTCTCCCGCGACTTCCAGCCAGACCTGTTCCAGTTGCAAACGCCCCTGCCGCCGGCCCCAGCCTCGCAGGGTGAAGAGCCGTCCGAGAACGTCGCCAAGCCGTTCCGGCCCCTTCTCCGGCTCGCGTTTTTTTGCCATGAGGCCCTCGCTTCATCCGCTAAGCCGCAAGCGGCGACTCACGACAGCGGCATCACTAGATACGAATAGTTCGGGCCACTGCGGAACAGGGCGGGAGTGAGTCCATCGACCAGGTCGAGCGTCAACTCGGACTCTTCCGTGAGGATCTTGAGCATCTCGACCAGGTAGGCCGGGTTGAAGTTGATCTCGACCGGCTTGCCGTCGTAGTTGATCTTCAACTCTACCTTCGAGCGCCCGGTCGCCGCCCCCTTCGTCTGAAGCATGAGTTTGTCCGTCTCGAAGCGGAACGTGACGCGCCGGGTTTCCTCGTCGGTCATGATGGCGGCCTGCCGCACGGCCGAGTAGAACGGCGCAACGGCGATCGGGATCTTGACAGCCTGCTTCTTCGGAAACACCTGGCGATAGTCGGGAAATCGTCCATCGACGAGGCGCGAGTAGATCACGGCCGTCTCGGTGCGAAACAACACCTCGTTCGTCCGCAGACAGACGCGAACCATCTGGCCATCAGGTTGCAGGTTGCGTTCCAGCAGCGACATCGCCTTCGTCGGAATGAGTGGCGATTGTCCCTTCGTCGTGTGTCCGCCCTGCGCCTTCGCCTTGCCCTCGGTCATCGCCATGCGCCGGCCATCGGTGGCGACGAGACGAATGTGGTCGCCGTCCAGCTCGCACAGGACGCCGGTCATGGCGAAGCGAGCCGACTCCCCCTCCGCCGCGGCGAAAGCCGTACGGCGAATCATCTCGCGCATCACGTCGGCAGCCACTTCGTGATACTTGTCCTCGTTGAACGTCGGCAGGTCCGGGAACAGCGCCGGATCCTCGCTGGGCATATCGAATTCCATCGACTCGCCGCGCACGAAGCAGGCCGTGGAGTCGGCTTCCAGGCTGAGGTCCTGTTCCTGGGCTTCGCGCAGAATGGCGAACAGACGCTGCGCTGGCAGAATGGCCTCGCCCGGCTCCTGAATCTGCATGCCCATCACGTCGAGGCGAATGCCCAGTTCGAGATCGGTCGCCATCAGGGTGAAGCGGCCATTGTCGGCAATGGCCTTGAAGTTTTTGAGGATCGGTTTGACCTCGCGCGCGGGAATGGCCGCGCTGGCCAACTGAAACGCCGACAACAACCCATCGCGCTGGCATAGAGCCTTCATGTTCTTCCTCCCTGATTGCTCACTTTATCGAGGCGTTTTCACGCCTTGAACTCCGGTCTCTTCCTCAATCCCTTTCGACTCATCTCTATCTGAATCAGCAGCAGCAAAGAGAAACGCCAAATTGTCGTTATCTCCTGCTTCCCCTCAAGGACGACGTTGCGCCTCAGGAGGTTGCGCGGAGGACGGCGCTGTGGAAAAGCCGTCAATGGCCTGTCGCTATCCTGTTGATCGTCGTCAATGAAACCTCGAAACCGTGGTGTATCTCACCCCAGACATCGATTCATCGTCAACAGGCGACATCGGGCGTCCGGCGGTCAACACCTTTTCCACCTACGCGAGATCGGCGTGCAACTGGCGCACGATGCCGGAAAGCTGGGGATCGCTCGTGAGGGCTTCTTCGACCTTGCGGCAGGCGTGCAGGACGGTACTGTGATCGCGACCTCCGAAATACGCGCCGATCTGTTCCAGCGACAGCGTCGTCAGCTTGCGGGCCAGGTACATGCCCACCTGACGCGGCACCAGGACGTGCCGCGAGCGCTCGCGCGTCCGCAACTGTTTCGTTTCCACCTGGAAGAGCCGGCCGACGCGCTGAGCGATGCGTTCGACGGTCGGCCGGCGTATCTCGGCGTCTTCCTCGAACGCGGCCTGGGTCTCTTCAAGCGTGGCGGGCCGGCCATGAAGCCGATAGAGCGTTTCGAGGCGTCCGAGTGCGCCTTCGAGTTGGCGAACGCTGCCGCCGAGGCGATCCGCGACCCAGTCGAGCGCGTCGCCGGACGACTTCATTCCTTCCCGGTTCGCCAGGTTCCGCAGCAGTGAGCGCCGGCTCTCTGGAGAGAGCGGCATCAAGCCGACTACGAGGCTCGCGGCAAAGCGCGAGGTCAATCGCGCGGGCAACTCTCGCAATTGTCCCGGCCCCTGAGTCGCGGTGAATACCATTTGCTGCTCACGTCGAAGCCGGGCATCGATCACGCCCACGAGCGGTTCGACGGCGCGCCCGGCCAGATGTTGCAGATCCTCGATGACAAGCAGGTCCGCCTTGCGGGCTTCGTCAAAGAGTGGCGGCATCGCCCCCTCTTCGTCGGGTCTCAGAGCGAGGCCGAGGTCGCTCGCCGCCAGAACGGTCGCCACCAGGTCGGGCCGCCGGCTGGTCGTCTCTTCAACGAGGGCCGTCACCAGATGCGTCTTGCCTGTGCCTGTGGGGCCATGCAGAAACAGAGGATTGATTTCGCGTCGCTTGCGATGCGAACTCACACACTCCGTCACGCGGCGAACCGCCAGCAGCGCCGAGCGGCTTTCCGCTGTCTCGATCCAGTGTGCAAGTGTATTCATGCGTTCACCTTTTCCCGATTCTCCGATCGGGAATGGATGTGATTATTCTAGCGATTGGGGAGGAGAACAACAAGCGCAATCGAGGCATAAAGGACGCGATGGAAACGCTTGTGGCTCAAGGAGATACGATTGGTCTTTTCGCTTCGTTTCAGTGAACGTCAGTTCATTGATTGGAACGGGTGCGCACTCCCTCCACTTTCCCTTACTTCACATCAAATCGATAGAGATGCTTGTCCGTGCGCAGATACAGCGCCCCATCCGCAATGGCGAAGGAAGCCAGCGTCGGCTCGTTCAGCTTGTTCTTTGCCACCTCCTCGAACGTCTTGCTCGCCTTCACCACGGTCGTCACGCCATCCTCGCTCTGGAAATACACCCTGCCGTCCACAAAGATCGGCGACGCGGAATAGGTGCGGTCCAGTCGTTCCGACCAGTGGACCTTGCCCTTCTTCGCGTCCAGACACGTCGCGGTGCCGTCGTCCGAAACGATGTACAACTCGTCGCCCACCAGCAGCGGCGACGGCGTGTGCGGCGCGCCGCCGCGCTCCTTCCAGGCGATGTGCGTCTTTGTCACGTCGCCCGTGCCGTCCGGCTTGATGGCCAGCAGGACCGGCGTGTTGTAGCCGGTGCTGACGAAGACCAGGCCATGCCCGAACACCGGACGCGGAATCACCGAGTAGCCGTCGTAGCGGGCCGTCCAGATCTCTTTCCCCGTCTTCGGCTCGAAGGCCGTCACCTGATCGCTGCCGGCGCTGATGAGTTGCTTCTGCCCCTTGACCTCAATCACCAGCGGCGTGCTGAAGGAGAACTTGCGCGAGGCGTTGCCATGGCGCGGCGTCTTCCAGCGTTCCTTGCCGGTGCCGGCGTCCAGGGCGACGACATAGGGGTCCGCCGCGCCATCGCAACTGAAGACCAGCAGGCCATCGACGAGGACGGGAGTGCCGCCATTGCCGTGGACCGGAGTGTAGCGTTGCACGTTGGTCCACAGCACCTTGCCGGACAGGTCGAGACAGGCGGTTCCCTGATGACCGAAGTGGACGTATAGCCGATCGCCCTCGATCAGCGGCGTCGGGCTGGCATGGCTATTCTTGCCGTGAGGACGAGGCGCTCCTGCCGTTTCCTTGAAGACCTCGACGTTCCAGAGCGTCTTGCCGTCCTTGATGTCGAGACAGAGCGTGCGGAGTGAGAACCCCTTCTCCTGGGGAACGGCGGCCGTGAGGTAGACCTTGCCGCCGGCGACAATGGGCGACGACCAACCATTGCCGGGAATGACCTGCTTCCAGGTCGCCGTCTTGCTGCTCCACTCGACGGGAGCGCCGCCCTGGCGCACGATGCCCTGGCCGGTCGGCCCCCGAAACCCCGGCCAGTCCTCGGCGTGGACGGTCATGGCGAACAGGACGAGAACGAACGCGGAGCGGAGCATGGGTGGGAATCTCATGGTGGGGAGCGCACTCGGGAACGAGTGCGCGATTCAGGCGGGGGGTCATTTCACGACGGAATCGAAGACGCGAACTTTCTTCCAGTTGTCCTTGTTTTCCTCGATGAACTTGTTGTGTCGCGGATGGTCCTGATACTTGTCGTGAGCGGCCTTGTCCTTGAAGACGAGGTGCAGGGCGACGTCGAATTCGCGGTCGTTGACGTCGCGTTTGAAGTCGTCGGCAAGGACGCCGGCCGCGAAGTAAACCGTGCCATCGTGTTCGGTCAGATACTTCTTGCAGGCATCGACGAGCTTCTGTCGCGCCTCAGGGGAATTGTCCTTGAGGCTGAAATAGACCATGTGGCCGATGTTGCCCACGGCATTGTCCTTTGGCTTGTCGCGCTCGGCGCTGGCGCGCAGAGTGAGGAGAGCGGCCAGTCCAGCGACCAGCCCGCAGCAGAGAAACCGGTTCATGAAAGCGTCCTTGGGGTAGCGCGTTCCGTTGGTGGGGCCGACGAATCCTGAAGAATGATTTACCAGACCCTCCCGCCATCCGGCAAGGGTCGTCCTCCTTGTCTTGCTCCGAGTGTCCTTTGTGGCCCTCACTTCGAGAAGAAAAACACTCGATGCTCCACCACGATCGCCCTTCTGGTCGTGCGGATGACGTCGACCATCCTTCCTACTTGAAGCAGCCCTCCTGGAACATCTTCACGTCGGTAGTCCGATAAACGGCGTTCGGGGTTTGACCCTTTTTCGGTTTCTCTCCGGAGGCTGGGCCTGATCGTCCTCTTACTTCCTTTTTTTCCGGGTCGGACGCGGCTGGGTGGTAGGCGGTGTGAGGAGCTTATCCCAGGTATCAACCTGCAGAATCCGCTTCAGGAGTTGCTTGAGCTGGTCCACATCGAGGATGCCCTCCAGGAGGGTCTGGACATGAGGCGGCAGCGGACTTTGGAACTTCTCTTCACCGAGAACACGGATGTCTTCGCGAACCTCTTCCAGCCGTCCCTCTTCCCGCCCCTTTTCCAGCCCTTCTTCCCGGCCCTCTT
>JBBRIK010000181.1:0-7876 GCA_038221045.1 Gemmatales bacterium | reverse complement strand
ACCTCGCCCTTGAAGTTGCGCTCGGTCACCTGTCTGCCTCGATATTCCGTGATGAGGACGTGGTCTCGACCGACGATCTGAGCGTCGATGGGGTAATTCAGGTTTGCGATCTCCCAGCGGAGTTTGCCATCGCGGCCGACTTCGCCAACTCGTCCCTGGAAGGCGACCCTTCCGCCGACGGCGGGATTGCGCGGGTCGAGTGAGACGATCAGCGTCAGGCCCTGCTGTCGCTGGGCGTCATCCAGGACTGCCATGTTGACCGCGCCGCCCTTCTCGCTCCACCACTTGCGCCAGGCAGTCCGGTATTCGCGCATTTCAACCGCCGTTGTGCCGGGAAGCACCTTGGGACCATCGTCGCCCCCCAGGGCCGTGAGGATTTGCTCGATGCGCCAGAACTGATCGCGGCTCGCCTCGGGCAGCACGTCAATGAGGACAACGACTGCCTCGCGCTCCTTTCGATCGACAAAGGCCAAAGCGACGCGGGTTCGCACGCGGACGTCGGCATCCTTCAGCAGCTTGCGCATCGCCTTGCGATCCTCGTCGCTGCCGGCCCGCACAAACGCCTCGGCAGCGGCGGCGCGACGAATGGGGTTCTTGCCATCGAGCGCTTTGCTAAGCGCCTCGTCCGCTTTTCCCTGGCGGATGCCGGCGACGATGAGGGCGGCATGTAGTTCGTCAGCCAGATAGGCGTCCTCGACATAGGGCAAGTAATCGAGGAAGGCCTGGACCGCGCCTGCGGGTCTTCGGTCCGCCAGGAGACGAACGGCGGCAGCGATCAGACCAGCCTTTTCGGTGCGCTCGATGGAGGACAGACAGTCTCTTGCCCGGCGCGAGACCTCGAGATCCTTACTCTCCAAAGCTCCGCGCAGCAGAGTCAGCGCGGGAGGGCCGATGCGAATGAGTTCCTCTGACGCCCGCTGGCGTACGCGGAAGGATTCGCTGCCTAGTTTACGGATCAGTTCCTCGATGTTTTCGAGCGTGCGATCGCCCGGCGTGCGGGCTTTGAGGAATTGCAAGAGCGACGCCCCATCAGTGCGGAGACTTGCCTCGCCCAGTGCTTGCTCATCTGCTTTGACTTGCTCGGGAGTCGAGGCTCGCAGGATGAGCGGAGAGAACAGAAGCGATGCTCCGACGAGGAACACGCGATGGAGGCAGCGAATCATGGGGGATACTCCTCTTTGCCGCAAGCGGCAAAGCCGTCAATACCGCCAGGCGCGCGTGACGCGAGTCTCGGCGCGATACTCCCAGACTTCCTTCCCGAGTCGATCCAACTCGACGGCCCGAAACTGCGAATACGAGGTAACGAGCGTGTTGCCGTTTGGCAGGCGCACAGCGGCGACGGGCTGCTCGAAGCGTGCCTCCCACACTGCCTTGCCCTGCTGATTGACCTCGATCACGCGGTTCGCATCGCGTTCGCACAGCAGGACGTTGCCGTTGGGCAGCATCTCGACGCGGCCACCGGAAGTGCGCTGCTCGACGGCGAAATTACGGACCTCCTTGCCGTCGCGGTCGATCAGCACGAAACGAGCCGTGATGCCTCCCAGCATGGTGATGACGGCCGTGTCGCCGTTGCGCAGCCGCTGCGCTTTCATGATGCGCCCGCCGCGCGGCGGACCCTGCGTCCAAACTTCCTTGCCTGTCTTATCGACCTCGATCAGTTGAGTGGGCGTGGCAATGAAAGTATTGCCGCCGGGAAGACGCTGGGCGACAACCGGCTGGACGAGCTTCCTCTCCCAGATGACCTCGCCCTTCGTGTTTCGCTCGGTGACGCGATTGCCCTGGTATTCCGCGATCAGCACGCGCTGGCCCGGCAACAACTGTGCGTCGAGGGGGAAGTCGATCTTGTCGATCTGCCAACTGACCTTCTTGTTTTGATCGAGATAGGCGATCCGTCCTTGATCGAGCAGCACGACGAGAGTGTGGCCGCGAGTCTTCAGCGCCTCGGTCAAAACGGCGAGATCGATCTTGTCCTTGCCGGCGCGGAACCAGCCTTCCCAGGCGGTTTGGACCTTCTTTCGGTCTTCCGGAGTCACCCCGGCGGGAAGGGCCGGAGGATTGTCCCCGGCGAGGCGATAGAGCAGGTCCTCAAGCAGTCCCGTCTCGCTCACCGGGAGTTCGCCGAGCAACTGAATCAGCGGCAGCAGTGCTTCTTTCTCCTTCCCCTCGACGAGAGCGAGTCCGACGCGCAGCCGAACGGCCTGCTTCGGGTCGGCCAGCAGCTTGCGAACCTCCGGCAGAGCGTCCTTCGCTCCCCCTCGTGTCAACGCAACGCCGGCGGCGGCCCGTTTTGCGGGATTCGCCTCGCTCAGCGCGTTGACGAGAACGGGATTGGGTTTTTTCTCGACCAGAGCGAGAGCGGTCAATCCTTCGAGGGCCGTCTCGATGAGCGTTTCCTTGTCGGTGCCGGCGAGGAAGTCGAGCAGAGCGCGATCGGAGCCGGCAGGCTTGCGCGCGGCGAGAAGGCGGACCGCCGAGCCGATCAGGGCGTCGCTGCTTCCTTTCGCGATCATATCGAGACAGCGTTCGGCCCGTCGTGAGACTTCGAGATCGGTATCCTTGACGGCCCCATTGAGGAAGGGCATGGCACGGGTGCCCATCGCCACGAGAGCCGCGGAAGCGCGCTCGCGGGTACGGAAGCGGTCGTCACCCAGCTCGCGAATCAGCTTCTTGAGACTGCTCTCGTCTGCCTGGGTTGTCGTGTGCTGGCGCAGGAACGCGAGCAACCCTGGCCCGTCAGGCGTTACGCCGGCGGCCCTGAGGGCTGTCTCATCCTGAGGCAGCGTATCGTCGGCTGCCGCCGCACGACCGGAGAAAAGTAGGAAGCAAGAGAAAGTGAGGGAGACGAGTCGAAACATGAATCGGTTCTCCTCGCGCCAGTGGGCCGAGCGGGCGGAGCAATCCGGTCTTGCCGCTTGCGGCGTAGCGGGGTTTCTCGTCGAGAGGGACCCGCTACGCCGCAAGCGGTTTGAATCAGCGCCGATAGATCCGCAGCGGCTGGATCGGTGTCGTCATCTTCCAGACTTCCTTCCCTGCGCGATCGACCTCAACCGCCTGGAAAGGGCTGCTGCTGCTGCCGATGAGCGTGTTACCATTCGCCAGACGCATCACCGACGTCGGTTGGGTCGCGGTCGCCGTCCACACCTGCTGGCCGTTCATATCGTACTCGAAGACGCGATTGGCGTGCTGCTGCGGAAACACTACGTTGCCGTTGTTCAGGATGTGGCAGCCCTGGTTGGTGGGGTTGTTCACTCGCCAGGTCTTGATCTCGGTCCCCTTCTCGTCGATGCGATGGACCGTTGCGGAGGAAGTGACATAGATAACCTGACCGTCCTTCATCTTGCGGGCGTGCAGGATGTCACCCTGAGGCCGGTTGAAACTGTATACTTCTCGGCCCGCCCGCGTCATCTCCACGAGGCGATTGCTGGCTACGAACAGCATGTTGCCGTTTGGCATACGCTGCATGCCGGTCGGATACATGTTGTTGAGCGACATCTCCCACAGGACGTCGCCCCGCGTCGTTCGCTCTGTTACTTTGCGTGCACCCGACTCCAGAATGAGCAGCCGGCTGCGCGAGATGAACTGAGCGTCCCAGACATTCGACAGTCCGTTGATCTCCCAGCGCACCTTGCCGTCCATGCCAAGCTCGACGATCTTCGAGTGATTCGGGCTGATGACCAACGTGTAGCCGAGATAGCGCTCCTGCGCGGGCCGGGACAGCAAACTCGCCAGTTGCACCTTGGAGCCGCGATCCTTCCACCACGCCGTCCAGGCATCGCGCCGTTTCTCTCGGGCAGCCGCATCCGCGCCAAGGGGACCGGCAGGAGCGTCGTCGCCTGCGAGACGGGCGAGGAACTCGTCCGCAAGCGCGGCTTGATCAGCCGGCACCTCACCCAGCGCCTTGATCAGGAAGGGGATCGCCTCCTTGTCGCGCGCCCCCGCCAGAGCGATCGCGGCCTTCAGTTTCACGAGGGTGTCCTCGTCCTTGAGCAGCTTGCGCACCTGGTCCAGTTCCTTTGCCGATCCGCCTGCCGCAAGCGCCTCGGCGGCGACGTAGCGGCGCAGCGCCAGCTTGTCCTTCAGAGCGGCGAGCAGGGCCGGCGCGGGTTTGCCGTCCTGGAAAGCCAGTACGTTGAGCGTCGCCTGCACCTCGCCGAGAACAACTTCCTCGTCGGCGAACGGCAGGAACTCCAGCAGCGCCTCGACCGAGCCGGCCGGCTTGCGATAGGCGACGAGTCGGGCGTAGACCGGAGACAGCGAGCCGGGCGCAACCTTCTCGATCTCCGTCAGCGCCAGTTTCGCCTTCTCCTTCAGTTCGGGATCCGTATCATCGGCGGCGGCCCTGCGCAGAAGCGGCACGACGACGACGCCCATCTTCATGAGTTCCTCCCGCGAGGCGAGACGAATCTTGAAGTTCTCGTCCCCGAGTTTCTTGATGAGAGCGAGAGTTTGCTCGCGGCGGGCGTCGGTCAGCGTGCGTTTCTTGATTTCGTCGAGCAGCGTCGGCTGTTCCGTCTTGGCCCACCATTCGGCCCAGGCGTCCCGCGCCTTCTCCTTCGAGCCGGCTTCACCGTTGAGTTGCACCTTGGGCGACTGCTCGGCCGCGAGGCTATGAAGGAACTCCTCGGCGTCGCGGCTCAAGTTGGGAGGCAGATCGGCCAGCAGGGCGATGATGGTCGAGACGGCTTTCGGCTCGCGAACCTGGGCCAGAGCCAGGGCGGCGCGCAGCCGGACGCTGCCCTTGGGATCGGTCAGCAATTTGCGAATGGCATCGCGCGGCTCGACCCCGTGCGACCCCAGAACCTCGACCGCAAGGGCGCGTCGGGCAGGCTGCTCATCGGTCAGAGCCTTGATGATGGCGGGGTCCATCTTGCCCTCGGCGTCGTAACCCACATCCGCTAGCGAGCGCTTGATCTCGTCGAGCATCTCTTCGCTCTCAACTTGCGGCGAGTAAGCGAGCAGCACCTCGGCCGCTCCCTCCGGACGTTTCTGGCCCAGCACACGCAGGGCAAGCATGATCGCGTGCGTCCCATGCTCCCCCTGGATGACGTCGAGACACTGCCGGACGAGAGCGCTGCTCGTCGAGGAGTCGGGATCGTTGGCCGCGGCGCGGAGCGCGGGAATGGCGAGCGGCCCCAGGCCCGCCAGCTCCTGATAGGCTTTGAGGCGTTTGTTCTCATCCTTGTCGGCCAGCGTCTCGATCAGTTTGTCGAGATGCTTCGCCTCGACCTCCGTGGCGGTGCGGTGCTTGAAGAAGGCCACCAGTCCGGGACCATCCGTCGGCAGTCCCGCAGTCCGGAGGCTGAGATCGTCGTCGAGACCGACGGGATCGAGAGCAAGAGCGGGCCGGTTGAGGGCCAGGAGCAGGACGGCTCCACAGAGAACGAGGTGTGATCGCATGGCGTTTATGTCTCTTGATGTCTGCCGCTTGCGGCTTCGCGGCAGTCTTCCGCGAAGCCGCAAGCGGCGGTCAGCGCCGTTCCGCCTTGTAGGGCTGCATGTTACCCGGAAATTCACGAACGACCCGGCTCGTCCGGTCCAGTTCCACGACCTTGCGAGAATTCATACTCGCCACGAGGAGACCGCCACCCGGCAGAGCAGTCGACATGTTCGGCATCTGCGTCTTCCACTCGCGAATCGTCTTGCCCTCGCGGTCGATCTCCAGCACCTTGCCCGAGCCGTAATGTCCCAGAAGGACGTTGCCGGTGGGCAGAATGGTCGGGAAGAGTCCGCCGCCCATCGGATCGTGCGGCACCCGGAAGGTCTTCAGCTCCTTGCCGGTCCTGTCGAGGCGAACATACATGTTGTTGTTGTTCACGAAGGCGAAGGTGCCGTCGCGGAGGCGTCCGCCGCCCATGAGGTAATCGTTGTTGCGCTGAATGTTGACGACTTCCTTGCCCTCTCGATCAAACTCTACCAGGCCATTGCGGCGAGCAACGAAGGTGTGACCATTGCGCAGCCGTTCGCAGTTGATCGGCTGAATGACCTGTTTCTCCCACTTCACCTCGCCCTTGAAATTGCGCTCCGTCACGCGATTGTTGTTCTGCTCGACCATGAGGAGGCGATCCTCGCCGATGACCTGAGCGTCCATGGGCGTCTGCAGGTTGTTGATCTCCCAGCGCTGCTTCCCTGCCGCGTCGAGTTCGAGGATTCGGCCAGTGCCAGTCACCTGGTTGTACTGCTCGACGATCAGGGTATAGCCCAGCAGACGGCGCACTCCCGGACGATCGGCGAGACTGGCTGTCTTCTCGTTGTCCTTCCACCAGCCGGCCCAGCCCTCGCGCCACTTCTTCTTCGCCTCGGCGTCGGCCCCAAGGCTCACGGCCGGCTTCTTCTCGCCAGCAACACGCGAGAGATACTCGTCGGCGATCCAGGCCAACTCGTGGGGGGCTTCCGTCGCAAGCGTCAACAGCGTATTGAAGTTCTCCTTCTGACCGGCCTTGACGAGGGCAATGGCCGTCCGCAGTTTCACCTCGGCATCGGTGTCCGCCAGCAACTTCTTGACGGCTGCGAGTTCGACGCCGTTCCGCGTCAGGGCCTCGACGGCGGCGATGCGGCGGGCGGGAATCGAATCGGTCAGCGCCTTGATGAAAGCCGGCTCAACCTTGCCATCGCGGATCACGACGTCCGGCAGCGCCTGATGAACCGCATCGATCAACTGTTCGGTGTCGGCGAAGGGAACGAAGGTCAGCAGCGCCTCGGCAGCGCCTTCGGGACGATGGAGGGCGAGCAGTTTCGCGGCGACTGAAGGCAACGGCGTGAGTCCACCCTGGCCGATCTGCTTCATCGCCATCCGCGCGCCCTCGCTGATGCGAAGGTTGCTTGCCTGCGCTGCCTTCTGCGCTGCTTCCCGCATCTCGATGGGAAGATGTTCTCCACTGATCGGAGGGTTGTTGCCCTCCGCGGCTTTTCGCAACAGCGACAGGGCTTTCGGCCCAAAGGTCACCAGAGCGAGTACCGCTTTGTCGCGCTCCTTTTCCTCCGGCTGGCCCAGTTCCTTGATGAGGGCGAGGACCTTTTCGCGTTCGTCATTGGTCAGGCTGCGCTGGCGGAACTCTTCCAGGAGCGTCTTGCCCTCCGTCGCTTTCCACCAGCCGGCCCACACTTCGCGGCGAATGCGATTGAGCACCGGCGTCTTACCCTCCGGCACTTCGACTTTCCAGTCGCCGGCCAGATCGACGAGGTATTCCTCACAGAGACCACGATGCTCGCCCGGCAACTCGGCAAGCAGATCGATCAGCACGGGGACCGCTTCCGGATCGCTGCGGCGAGCGAGTCCGAGAGCGGAACGAAGCCGGACGATGGGTCGCGGGTCCTTCAGCAATTCCTTGACTGCCGCGCGCTGGTCGGCGTCGCCGACCTGGCAGACGACTGAAGCGGCCGCCGCCCGGCGAGCTGGCTGCTTGTCCTTGAGGGCCTCGATCAACACCTTGTCAACCTTGCCGCCAGGGGCCGCGATTTCGACGAGGGCCGACTCGACCTCTTGGTAGATGCTGACGTTCGCCGCCACGCTCAAATAGCCGAGCAGTGCCTCGACAGCTCCCTCGGCGTTCTTCGAGGCGAGCAACTTCGCCGCCGCGCTAACCAGCGCGACACTATCCTCACTCTCGATGAGTTTAAGACACTCCTTGGCGCGCGTGGATATCTCCGCGTCATCGACCTGCCCGGCTGCCTGCCGGAGCAGGGGGACGGCGACAATGCCGTACTGTACGAGGCCGCCGAACGCCTTGTCGCGCGTCTCGGCCGTCTTGTCGCCGAGTTGCTTGATAAGCTCCTGAATCGGTTTCGCTTCCGCGGTGCGAAGAGATCGCTTGCGAAAGAATTCGACGAGAGCAGCACCGGTCGTGGGCAGTTTGGCGGACTTGACGGTCTGTTCGTC
>JBBRIK010000180.1:0-7885 GCA_038221045.1 Gemmatales bacterium | reverse complement strand
GCGCCAGGAAGAGGAGCGGGCATCACGGATGCCGGCGTGGTTCCCTTCTCGATGAGGCCCGTCTGCTTCAATTCCTGCTGAACGTCCTGAACGACGCCCATTGGCTCCAGGAAATTCCTCGGGTTGGCGGCCGTGCGCAGTTCCCGGAAAATCTTGCCGATCTCCATGGCCACCTTCTTGTCGAACACCTCCTTCTCGAGCGAAGGGCGGGCCTTCTCGAGCGAGGTGGAACCGTCTGCCTCAATCGTCCCGATGCACTTGAATACGACGATGCCTTCGGGCGTATCGACGATGTGGCTGACCTCGCCCGGACGCAGGTTGAAGACGACATCCTCGACGTGGGGATCCCCGGTCGTGTGCCGGCCGAGCGGTTTGACGTGTCCGCCGACTGACGCCAGGCTCGGACTGGTTTGGATGCGAGCGTAGTGCTCGAATTCCTTGTCGCTGTCGCGGATCAAGGGCCAGATCTTGTTCTGGACGGTATGCAACTCTTCCTTGGGCCACATGATCATCAGACAATCGACCTTCTTGCCGTAGTGCGCTTCATAGGCCATCGACAGGTCCTCGCGCGTCACCGACACGCGCGGCCGGGACATCTTCTCAAGGACCAGACGCGGGCGAATCACGTCTTCCTTCCACTCGAAAATCGACTTGTTGTAGCGCTTCAGGATGGTGTTCGTGAATTCCTTCGTCTGGACGCCGAGCGCATGGGCGTCGGAGTCGAGCGAGGCGTTGACCTCCGCTTCGGTCACATTGATGCCACGCTCCTTGGCGGCAACCTCAATGATGCGCTTGTTGATCAGACTCGTGGCGCGTTCCTTGCCGCCGCGCGCAATCAGATATTCGCCGAGTTCTTCGCGCGTGATCGGAATGGTGCCGTGAATGTAGGCGATGACCCGGCCGGAATACTCCGCGGAATAAGCAGGCGAAGTGTCGCGGTCGGCGGCGCGAGCAACGGCCGCCGCCGGGGCGGCTGTCGCCGTGGGCGGTGAAGTGAATCGGCCACAAACATAGGCCCCGGCCGCAACAGCCAGCCACAGGGTTCCGTAAACCAGCCGGCGCCGCCAGAACGTCTGCCGAGGCGCCGGCGTATTCTTCTTCTGCTCGCGCATTTTCCTCGCCCTCCCTGGCCGAAATCGGATCAATCCGAGCGGCGAGAGGTATAGCGGGGATCCTGACGTTCCGCAAGGCCAGGCCGGCGGCGCTCGCCGGTGAGGAATTCGGGAGCGTCGTCGGGACGGCTCAGGCCGAAGAGCCGGCCATAGAGAGGCTTCAACCACGGCGGCAGACATTTCTTGATCGACGAGGTACGCGACTGGCCGACATAGACCTGATCGAAGGGCTGCAGACTGACATTGGTTTCGCGATCGTTCCTGTTCAGGATCGCTTCGAGATCGACGTCGAACACCTCCGGCGGCCTGCCGTCAGCGACATGCGCGCGCACGACCTGGATGTTGGTAAGGGACGCCCCGGAGGTGATGCCGCCCACTCGTTGCAGCATTTCGAGAATGGTCTCGGGGCCGACATAGGGGACCGCCCGCGCCTGCCCCTTGACCTCGCCCTGGAGGTACACTCGCTGGCTGTTGTAAGCGACGACGCTGACATGGACCTTGTCAGGCGCGCAGCCGAGATGGTCCGCCAGCAGCCGGACGATTGCGGGGATCGTCTTGCCCTCGACCCGGATTCGATCGGCGGGCGTCAGTTCGATCCGCCCATCGACGCGAACGGGTCGCTCGCCGCCCAGCGCGGGCTGATCCGCGATGCGGACGTCAAGGATGTCGGGGAAACGAATGACGTACAACTCGGTAAGGTGAGTCGGCGTCCCATCGCTCGGTTTGAATGACAGCAGGGATTGATCGAGACGAGGTTTGAACAGACAGCAACCGGACGATAGCGCGCAAAGAGCCACAAGGACACTCAGCCACCCCAGCGATCGGCCTCGGGCAGACACCATGGCGCTACCGATGTGCAACGCTTCCTGGAAGCGTCTTCCCCCGTCGATGCTTCCACGAAGCATCTCTTGGTGGTTATCGGCGCGCGACTATGACGATCATGAGGTTTTTTCTGTCTGGAAGCGAACACAAGAGATCAGCGATAGATGCTCGGAGGCGGGCATTGATCAGCCGCCTGAAAGCGCCTGGATGACGTAGATTTCGCAGTTGTCGGTAACGACGTCGGAAAGGGAAACGCGATCGCGGATTTGCACGCCGTCGAGGAAGATGGCCATGTGCCGGCGCAGTTGGCCCTGATCATCGAGGACATAACTGCGCAAGCGGGGATTGTCAGTGAAGACGGCGTCGAGGACTTCGCGGACCGTCGTTCCGTTCCTCTCGCGCGGCGGACTGGTGATGTGGCGTTGCAGATTCGGTGTGAAGTGGATGTGGACCATCCTCTGCCCTCTCTCGTGGATGAAGAGAGGGCAGTGTGATGGACGGATGAACGGGCGTCAAGGTCAGCGGGACTTGACGCGTCTCATTTGGTGAGTTTGAACGAGGTCAGGAATCGCTGCACGTCTGCATCGGCCACCCGGACAGAAGAGCCGACCACCAACACCTGATAGAGGCGATTTTGGACGTACAGGATGCGACCCATCGCATATCCGCTCTTTGGCTTGGTGATGCTCATCTCGTACTCTTTGCCGGTGACACCGTCGAGTGTGAAGTCCTTCTTGCTCGTAACAGTGCCGTTGTATTGAGCGGCAATCCCATTAATGCCGCCGTCATAGTCGTAGGGCGTCCCTGGAGGGAAATCGACGTACGAGGCCACATAGCCCGCATTGCGAACCTCCACCGGGAAGGCCATCAGCGTATGACCGGCCACGGATTTCGTCTCCGTCTTCGGCTTGCCTGGCATCTCGACGCTGAATTTGCCTTTCGCGTCTGAGAACTCCTGCCAGTCCATCTTGCCGCTACAGCCGGAGGCGAGCAGAAGCAGGGTAACCGCTGGGAAAGTCATCAGTCTGTTCATGGGAGCCTCTCGGTGCTTCGTCAGGAAAGAGAGAACGGGATACTCGGTGAAGGTTCAATGTCCGATATACTTCGCATACAGCGTCCGGGCCTTATCGACGTCGCTCGCTCGCCCATCAGGAACAACGTGAACTCGTGTCCTGCCGAAGGTTGTACTTGGTCGATCATTCGGGGGCAAGCTCGCCTAAAAATGGTGGATCGGGCAAGCGAGGTTTCTTGGCCGGAACGGCGTGCACCGAGACCGGGATGCTTGTGCGAGGAAGATCGTAGGGAGGGGAAATCATTCCTCCCGGAACAAAATCGGCTAAACGAGGGCGCGGCGATTCCCTGAGATGAAGCCCCAACTGCAACAGGGCGAGGGCCTCGTCAGGTAAGGAACTTCCTTTGGACGCCGCTAATTGCTCCAACCGTTCCATTACCTCTGCCGGAACATTTTCAAGGATCAGTACTGCCATGATCGGCACTCCTTCGAGGGGGATCTCCCAATCACGGGATTATACCGCGAGGAACAGCGATCTGGCACGAAATCAATGTCCGATGTACTTCGCATACAGCGTTCGGGCCTTATCGACGTCGCTCGTCCCCTTGATGATCGCCCGGCCGTCGGGGAACACCGTGAACTCGTGGCCCTCCGCCTGGAAGCGCAGCAGAAAGCGATTGTAGCTCACCTCGCCCAACGTCTCCAGATGCCGGGCCATCGTCTCGAAGTTCAGCGTCGTCGCCGAGCGATGCGCCACCTGCACGGCGTTGCGTCCGCACAGGCTCGTCGTCTGCTGCCCATGCTCGCCCTCGATCCACTCGAAACGCCGCCGTTGACAGCAGGGACAGTCCACTTTCCCCAGCAACGGCGCGATCCTGATGCGTCGCTGGGTGTTCTCCCAGACATCGAAATAGAGCAGTTCGCGGTTCACCTTATCGAGCCGGCCCGTCAGGATCTTGATCGCCTCGGTCGCCTGAAAACTGGCGACGATGTTGACGATCGGTGACAGCACGCCCGCGGTCTCGCAGGTGCCAGCCTCTCCCGGCGCGGGCGCGGCCTCGAAGACGCATCGCAGGCACGGAGTCTGGCCCGGCAGAATGGTCATCGTCTGGCCGTGACTGCCGATGCAACCGCCGTAGACCCAGGGCTTGTTCAGCTTCACGGCCGCGTCATTGATCAGATAGCGGATCTCGAAGTTGTCCGTGCCGTCGAGGATGACGTCGGCGTCCCCGACCAGTTCGAGGATGTTGGTGCGGTCGATGTCGGTGACGATTGGCTCGACGAAGACCTCGGAGTTGATGGCCCCGAGTTTTCGCGCCGCCGCCTCGGCCTTGGGCAGGTTCTCGGCCACGTCGTGTTCGTCGAACAGCACCTGTCGTTGCAGGTTGCTCGTCTCGATGAAATCGCGATCGACGAGTCGAACATGGCCGACGCCGGCGCGAACGAGGACGTTGGCCAGCACCGTGCCGAGCGCGCCGCAGCCGCACAGGGTCACGTGACTGTCGCGCAGCTTCTCCTGTCCGTCCTCGCCGACGCCGTAAAAGCGCATCTGCCGGCTATAGCGTTCCAGGGAGGCGTCCTTCGTCATTCCTTCTCCTCGTTGCCAACTCCGAAATTGCTCAGGAAATCGCCGAGAAACTGCACCATCGGCTGAGGCCAACTCTCCTGACGCGCCAGGGAGGCGAGAACGTGCAGGTCGTCATGGGCGCGGCGGAGGTCGTTTCCTTCGAGGCGTTGCAGATAGCCAGCGAGGTATTCGAGGGCCTCGGAGGCGGCCTCGGGATGAACGATCGCCACGTCGGAGCCATCGAGAAAGACGATCGCATGCAGGACGGCGAGCAGGAGCGGATGCACGCCGAGTTCGGGAGGGATCAGCGGAAAGACGGCCGCGCCGTCAGGAACTTGCTGTTCTTCGTCGCTCATGGTGTACCCAGGGGTTCACACCCCCGGCTCGCCTCCGGCGACAGCGGGAATGAGGGCGAGTTGATCGCCGTCCTTCACCGCCGTGTTGAGGTTATCGAGGAAACGAATGTCCTCGTCGTTGAGATAGACGTTGACGAAGCGCTTGAGCTGTCCCTTGTCGAACAGACGCTCCGTCAGCCCGGGGAACTGTTTGCCGAGATCGTCGAGGACGCCCTGAACGGTCGCGCCGGCGGCCTCGACCTCAGCCTTGCTCCCGGTATGCTGCCGCATCGGTGTTGGAATTTGGACGCGAATTGCCATGATTACTCCTCGATGGCCTCCGCTTGCGGCGTAGCGGAGTTGAAGACCGCTACGCCGCAAGCGGAGGAAGACACATCACACCAGCGCGGGTTCCGGAACTCCCGCCAGGAACGCCTCGAATTCCTTCATCGTCGCGCCGATTTCCGTTGGCTGCGCGATCACTTCCGCGATGCACTCCTGCGTCTTCAGGCCGTTGCCGGTGATGCACAGTACGATCTCCTCGTCGCGCGGAATGCGTCCCTGGGCCAGCAACTTGCGCGCGACGGCGACAGTCGTGCCGCCTGCCGTCTCGGCGAAGATGCCCTCCGTCTTCGCCAGCAGGGCCATGCACTCGGCGATCTCGCCATCGGGAACGTCCTCGGCCCAGCCGCCCGTGTCGCGAATCACCTTGCCGGCGAAGTAGCCGTCTGCCGGGTTGCCGATCGCCAGCGACTTGCAGATCGTGTTCGGCTTCTTGACCGGACGGAACTCATCCCAGCCTCGTTTCACCATGTCGGTGATGGGATTGCAGCCGGCCGCCTGCGCGCCGTGGAACGACGTTCTCGGCGTCTCGATCAGGCCGAGAGTGGATAGTTCGCCGAACGCCTTGTGGATCTTGCCGATAAGCGCTCCGCCCGCCATCGGCACGACGACGTGTTTCGGGGTCCGCCAGCCGAGTTGCTGAGCGATCTCGTAGCCCATCGTCTTTGAGCCCTCGGCGTAGAACGGCCGCAGGTTGATGTTGACGAAGCCCCAGCCGAAACGATCGACAACCTGCGAGCAGAGGCGATTGACCTCGTCATAGGTGCCGTGGACGCCGATCACCTTCGCCCCATAGATACTCGTGCCGAGGATCTTCGCGCGCTCCAGGTCGGAGGGAATGAAGATATACGCTTCGAGTCCGGCGGCGGCGGCGTTGGCGGCGACGCTGTTGGCGAGGTTGCCGGTCGAGGCGCAGCCGACGGTCGTGAAGCCGAACTCCTTCGCCTTGGACAGCGCCACGGCGACAACGCGATCCTTGAAGCTCAGCGTCGGGAAGTTGACGGCGTCATTCTTGACCCACAGGTGCTTGACGCCCAGCGCTGACGCCAGGCGATCTGCCCTGACCAGCGGCGTGCCGCCGGTATGCCGGCCGACGGAGGGTTCGCCTTCGATCGGCAGCAGTTCCTTGTAGCGCCACATGGTGTTCGGCCGGCGCTCGAACAGTTCACGGCTGACCGTGGGCTTGAGGGACTCCAGGTCGTAGGCGACTTCGAGGGGGCCGAAGTCATCGACGCAGAAGTTGACGGGGCTGAGCGGATATTCCTTGCCGCAGAGACGACACTTCAGACCACTGACGAACGAGCCTGGCACGGACGATGTCCTCCGAATACGGGACACGCGGGGACCAAAAGATAGGCACCGTCCAGAGGGGCAGGATAAGAGGAGGAGTGAAGGCCACTCGGTCTTATCTCTCCCGGCTTTGCCGGGTGGGAGTTAGCACCAACTTCCGTCCCTCCTCATCGGGAAGAGGAGAAGGGGAGGACAGGTTGCTGTGGCTTCGTCGGGCCCATTCCCTCAGCCACTCTGGATAATGCTCGACGCCTTACGGCATCACTCAATGGAAGAAATTGTAGATACGGTCGAGAGAATCAGCAAGTTTCCTCTTCGAGAAATGTCAAATTCTCGGAGAATTGAGTTCCGGTTCTTCACGAGAATTAGGCGATCTGGCGATTGACCTGCCCGCAAAAGTGGCTATCAGAAGAAAACCGGAACCAGACGAGGAGAGAGCCATGTTTCGCCTGCTGTGCGTTCAGTGCGTCGTCCTGGGGATGGTGCTGAGCGGATGCGCCGGCCCACGTCCCACGGCGATTGCCCCACCACCCCCTGCTTCGCCGCCTGCCACGGTGGAAGCGTCTGGGCAGGGCGCGCCGGAATGGATCGCTGCCGGGGCGGTCGTCCAGTCCGGAGTGCCGCCCGAGGTTGCTCCCCCTGTGGAGAAGGCAGCGGATGGCAAACCGAGGTGGACCACGCAAGTGGCGCGAAAAGGGAAAGATGCGCTGAGGGAGACGGCCAGGTTCACCGGAGGCGTCGTCCTGAGCGTGGCCATCGTTGGCGGAATCCTCGGAGTGATTGTCCTCTATGGCATGGCCTCGGGGAATACCGGACGGTAGTGGGTGTCCTGGATTTGGTTAGCCGCGTCGCGGCTAACCACTGTTTCAGACAATGACAACGGGGGTGGCCGATCCTTGACAAACCGGCCCGTGTTGCCCATCCTGAAAACGTTCCCCTCTCCCGCGCAATGAGGAGGCGTCTTGGCCACTCCCGTCGTCTTGATTCCCGGAGATGGTATCGGACCCGAAGTCACGGCCGCCATGCAGGCGGTCGTCGAGGCGGCCGGCGCTCGCGTCGGCTGGATCGAGGCTTCCGCTGGACTCGATGCCGCCGAGAAACTTGGCGATCCGCTGCCCGAAGCGACGCTCGATCAGATCCGCAAGTATCGCGTCGCCCTCAAGGGGCCGTGTACCACGCCTGTCGGCAAGGGCTTCCGCTCCATCAACGTCCGCCTTCGCAAGGAACTGGATCTGTATGCGAGCATCCGACCGGTGCAGTCGCTGCCCGGCGTCAATGTCCCCTATCAGAACGTCGATCTCGTCGTGGTCCGCGAGAATACCGAGGGACTGTACGCCGGCATGGAGCATTTCGTCGTCCCCGGCGTCGTCGAGAGTCTGCGTCTGATCACCCGGACGGCCTGCGA
>JBBRIK010000179.1:0-7894 GCA_038221045.1 Gemmatales bacterium | reverse complement strand
CATTAGTGCGGATGTCCACCAAGCGGATCGTCCGCGTCGTGGCGGCGGGCAAACTGCACACGGGCCGCGAGGGCGAGGATCGGGCAGTCACTCTCGTCGGCGTCTTTCGCACCACGATGTCGGCTTTCATCTTCGGCGGCGGCACTCTCATGTTGCTCGATGAGGCCGGCCTGCCCATCGTGCCTCTGATGGGGGGAGCGGCGGTGTTCGGCCTGGCGGTCGCGTTCGGGGCGCAGAACCTTATCAAGGATTACTTCACCGGCTTCATGGTGCTGATGGAAGATCAGTACGCGGTCAACGACGTCGTCAAAATCAACAACATCGGCGGCAAGGTCGAGAAGATCACTCTGCGCATGACCGTACTGCGCGACAACGGCGGCGTCGCTCACTTCATCCCGCACGGCAGCATCACGACCGTCAGCAATATGAGTCACGGCTGGTCGAAGGCCAACCTGGACATCGGCATCGCCTTCAAGGAGGATGTCGATCGTGTCCTCGACGTGCTGCGCGGGCTCGGCGAAGAGATCCGGCACGACGAGAAGTATGGGCCGATGATCCTGGAAGATGCCGAGGTGCTCGGCATCGACTCGGTGACCGATTCGGCCGTGATTCTCAAAATGCTGGTGAAGACGAAAGCGATGAAGCAGTGGGACGTGCGCCGCGAGTTGCTCCTGCGGATCAAGCGCCGCTTCGATCAGCTCGGCATCGAGATTCCCTTCCCGCATCGCACGATCTATCATCGTCACGAGGGCGAATCGGCGAGTGAGGGTCATGGCTCGCGCCTTGTGGCGTGAGTCTTTCCCCCACGCGGGTTTGCTCGAGCATCGTCCTCGTTTCCGGAGGGATTGTGCGTTCGCAACCGTCGCCGCTGCGGACCGGCGGCAAGCTGCCCGCGCCGGTGCTGAACATCGCTCATCGCGGCGCCCGCGCCTTCGCTCCGGAAAACACGCTCGAAGCATTTATCAAGGCAGCACAGTTCGGCTGTCACATGATCGAACTCGACGTGCATCTGTCGAAGGACGGCGAGTTGATCGTCGTACATGACGACGACCTGATTCGCTGCTCGAACGTCAAGGACGTCTATCCAGGCCGCACGAGCTATTTCGTCTCCGACTTCACGGCGGCCGAGATTCGCACGCTCGACGCCGGCAGTTGGTTCGTCCGTGAGATCGACAGCGCGCCGGCGAAACGCCAACCGTATCTGAAAGAGCTGCACCCGCGCGAGTTGAAAGACTTTGTCAGCGATGTTGAGTTGAAGCACTACAGCAGCGGTCAGGTCAGCCATCCGACGCTCGCGGAGGCACTTGTGGCCGCCCACCTGCACGGATTGCTCGTCAACGTCGAGATCAAGTCCCTTCCGCGTCTCTATCCCGGCATTGCCGGCACGGTGGTGGCCCTGATCCGGAAGTGGAAGATGGAACGCGAAGTGATTGTCTCCTCGTTCGATCACGAGCAACTGGCGCTGGTCCGCAAGAAGAGCAGGACGATTCCGACAGCAGCCCTGTTCGCGGATCGCCCGCACGATCCCGGCCGCTACATCCGCGAGTTGCTCGACGGCGACGCTTACAATCCGGGCTGCCGCGGCCATTACGATACGGTCGGCTTCGGTTCCGTCACCGGCGAAATCGATGAGGTCGCGATCCGAAACGCTCGCAAGGCGGGCCTCTGCGTGAACGTGTGGACGGCGAACGATCCCGCGCGGATGAACGCACTGATCGACGCCGGCGTCACGGGCATTTTCACCGACTATCCGAACCGGTTGAAGGTGGTGCTGGAGGCGCGGGCGAAAGAGAAGCAGTGAAGGTCCATCGTCCGGCTCCGTCGCGTTTCAGTTCCTCGACGGCGAGGACGGCCTGTCGCGGAATTGGCCCGTAGATGTGAGGGAACGTCTCGCCGGAATCGGCAGGCTCCTCGCGCAGGTCGCCGACCTTGCCGGCGTCAAGATGGAGGAGGAACAGTTCACCCGCGCCGGCGAAAAAGCGGTTGGCGGAGCGTTCGACCTGATGGGCGTGCGAGCAGTGAACGAATCCTTCGGCGTCGAGCGACTTCGGCGCGAACGGACCCTGTGCCACTTCCCAGTCGGCCTTCAGCACAAGATGATAGATGGTCTGCATGGTGGTTGTCTTACTCGGGGCGGGGATACGACACGTTCTGGGCCTTGAGGCGATTGACGCGAACAATGATCTCGGGCTGATCGGACTGCTGTTCGAGACTGCGTTCGTACAGAGCGTAGGCGCGGTCGGGATACCGCATCGCCTCGTAGACAATGGCCAGTTCGTTCATGGCGGCGACGTTGCCGGCGTCGAACTGGAGGGCCTGTTGCAGCCGGCTGTGAGCGCGCGGCAGGTCACCCGCTTGATGATAAAGCCAGCCGTCGAGGGCGTATGCGTCGGCGTTCCCTGGCTCCTTCGACAGCCATTCCGCGACGAGGCGCTTCGCGTCGTCCTGTCTGTTCCGCTTGACCATCAGCATGCAAAGGGCCTGGCGGCAGCCGCTGTTGTGCGGGTCGCGCGTCAGACATTCCTGATACACTTTCTCCGCCTTGTCGGCGTCACCGAGGCGATCGAAGGACTGAGCGAGATTGTAGCGTAAAGAGTTCTCTTCGGGCGCCAGATCGAGAGCGCTCTGAAAGGTGTCGCGCGCCTGCCGATACTCGCCGCGACGGAAGAGATACACGCCGTCGGTGTTATAGGCGCGCACGCGTTCGGAAACCGTCGACGTGCAGCCGGCGGCCAGCAGCATCAGACATGCTGGCGCAGCGAACGAACGCATGAGACCTCCTGATTTTGGCACGATAGCTGGACTGCTAAAAAAAGGAAGGGGAAGTTCGAGGCGATTCACCCGACCGCTTCCGCGCGGTTCGCGGCGCGGGTGATTGATTTCGAGGAGAGAGGGAACTACGATTTCGATAGGTTGAGAGTTGTCGCTCTCGCCCGATGCCAGCGTTTTCCAATTCGGCCGAACTGTCAAGGACGAACAGTGCGGCCTCCTGACAGGATCCCCGGCGTATCGCTCTGCCGGCCGTATCACCGCTCGAGGACGCATGGCCAAGACGCGCCGCCCCTCCATCCCCTCATCGCCCGCCCTCACCGTCGAGCGAGCCGCTCGCCTGTGCAGACTGCTTCGCCTGGTCGGCGGCCGCAGCCAGACTCGCGCCACCCTGCTGCAACGTCTCAAACTCGACGTGCGCGGCTTCTATCGCGATGTGAAACTGCTGCGCGACGTCGGCATCCTCATCGATCTGCAACAAGGCAAGTATGTCCTGCAAGGCGACGCGGAGGAAGCGATTCAGCGTATTCCCTTCCCCGATCCGCATCTGACCCTCGGCGACGCCCAAAAGCTCGCCAAGGGCCGAAACGCCAGTCACCAAAAGATCAAGACATTGCTCGCCGCGATTCTGCAGGAATGAAGAGCGATCGATCCCCGATTGGACGCAAGCCCCTCGCCTGGTATCCTGTCCCCTCATGGCGAACTCCCGCATCAGCATCGTCGGCTCCGGACTCGCAGGCACTCTGATGGCCTGTTACCTCGGCCGGGCCGGCCACGCCGTCGATCTCTACGAGAAGCGGGCCGACCCTCGGCTCGATGTCGGGGAGCGCGGACGTTCCATCAATCTCGCCCTCTCCGTGCGCGGCATTCACGCCCTGCGGGAGGTCGAGGTTGCGGATGAGGTGCTGCAAGACGCCATCGCCATGCCGGGCCGCATGATCCACGGACGCGATGGACGCCTCCACTTCCAGCCTTACGGCAAGGACGCCAGCCAGGCCATCCATTCCGTCTCGCGCAATGGACTCAACATCGCCCTTATCAATGCGGCCGAGAAACTGCCCAACGTCCGCATCTTCTTCGCTCATCGCTGCACGGATCTCGACCTGGCCGGCAACACTTTGCACCTTGTCCGCGAAGCGGATCGCCAGACCCTGGATGTACCCTGCGCGACCGTCATCGGCGCCGATGGGGCATTCTCGGCCATTCGCGCTCGTCTTCAGAGACAGGAGCGTTTCAACTTCTCGCAGGATTATCTCTCGTCCGGCTACAAGGAACTTAGCATCCCGTCCGGTCCCGCCGGTGCGTTCCGCATGGAGAAACACGCCCTGCACATCTGGCCGCGCCGCCGGTTCATGCTCATCGCCCTGCCCAACCACGACGGCTCCTTCACCTGCACGCTCTTCCTGCCGCATGAGGGTGAGCCGTCCTTCGCCTCGCTCACCACTCCTCAGGCCGTCCTCACCTTCTTCGAGCGCGAGTTTCCCGATGCCGTGGCGCTGATGCCCGCGCTGACGGAAGACTTTCTCGGAAACCCGACTGGACAACTCGTCACCATTCGCTGTTCGCCCTGGCATCACGGCGACAGGGTGGTGCTGCTCGGCGACGCCTGTCATGCGGTCGTGCCGTTCCTCGGACAGGGCATGAACGCCGCCTTCGAGGATTGCTCCAGGCTTGCGAAATGCCTCGCGGAACAGCCGGCGCGAGAGTCCGCCTTCCGCGTCTATGAAGACGAGCGCAAGGAACACACGGACACTCTCGCGGACCTCGCGGTGTACAATTACGTCGAGATGCGCGACCATACAGGCTCACGGCTCTTCCTGCTGAGGAAGAAGTGGGAGATTCTGCTGCACAAGTTGTTCGGTAGCTGGTACGTCCCGCTCTACACGCTCGTCAGCTTCACGCGCATGCCCTATGCCGACGCCGTCCGGCGGGCGCGCAAACAGGATCGCATGGTGCGGGCCGTCCTCGTGGGAGTGGGAGGGGTGATCCTCCTGTCTCTGATCTTGTTCCTGCGATAGGGAAATCGTCCTGACGCTTGCGGCTTTGCAGAAGACCGCTAAGCCGCAAGCGGCAAGAAACGGCGACCGACATCATGACGCTCACCTACACCGACTATCTCAAACTCGATCGGTTGCTCGCCCTTCAGCAACCACTGTCGCAGCCGGCCGAACACGACGAGATGCTCTTCATCGTCATTCATCAGGTCCACGAATTGTGGTTCAAGCTGCTGCTGCACGAGTTGGAGAAGGCATCGGCCGATCTCCGCGGCGGTGATCTCTACGGCAGCCTCGCCACCTTCAAGCGCGGCCGAACTATCCTCAAAACGCTTGTCGGCCAGGTCGATATCCTTGAGACGCTCACGCCGCTCTCGTTCAACAGTTTTCGCGCCCGGCTCGAAACATCGTCCGGGTTCCAGAGCGCGCAGTTTCGCGAACTGGAGTTCCTGCTCGGCTATCGCCGGCCCGAGATGCTTCAGTTTCAGAAGCACGACCCCGCCGCTACCGAACGCCTTCAGCATCGTCTGGAGGAACCCTCGGTCGATGATGCCTTTCATGAGTTCGTCCACCTGCACGGCGTCACTCCCGACGAGGGGGAGGACTTTCTCGAAGCGCTGCTGAACCTCTATCGCGAACGCAAGGACCTGCGCATCCTCTTCGAGTTGATGACCGATTTCGACGAGGGTTTGCAAGAATGGCGTTATCGCCATATCAAGCTCGTGGAGCGTACCATCGGCAGCAAGCAGGGTACGGGCGGCTCGCTCGGCGTCGAGTTCCTCAAGAAGTCGCTGTTCCTGGCAGTGTTCCCCGATCTGTGGGCCATTCGGCATCGCTTCTGAGGAAACCCGTGGACAAGCTCCTCGTACTGTTGATGGGGCCGCAAGGCTCCGGCAAGACGACATGGTGCCAGCAGCACCTGCCGGATTTCTTCCGCATTTCGCAGGACGATCAGGGACCGCGCGAACACTTCCGTCTCTTCGAGGAAGCCATCCTGCGCGGCGAACCGCGTCTCATCGTCGATCGGACCAACGGCCCCAAGTATCAGCGCAAGCGGTATCTCGCCCTTGCCCGCCAGCACGGCTACCGCACGCGCATCGTCTGGTTCAACCTCGATCGCGCCGAGTGCGTGCGCCGCTGTCAGGAGAGGCCTGCACACCCGACGCTCGAACCGGAGAAGGCCGAGCAAGCCATCGCGACCTACTACCGCAACTTGCAGTTCCCCACGCGCGTCGAGGCCGACGAGCTACAGATCGTCGGCAATCCGCCCGATTACGTTCCCATTCGCGACCTCTGCGCGGAAATCGGCTCGCGCAGGCATCTGATCGTCGGCGACGTTCACGGCTGTCTCGACGAGTTGCGTCAACTCCTGAACGACCTCGACTTCCAGGCCGAGCGCGACGTGCTTATCTCCGTCGGCGACATCGTCGATCGTGGGCCGAAAATCCGGGAGACGATCGAGTTCTGCTTCGGCCTGCCCGAGTTTCACATGGTCCTCGGCAATCACGAGGACAAACTGATGCGCTACCTCAAGGGCAACAAGGTGCAGGTGTCCGGCGGACTCGAAGACACCATCGCCGCCTACGAGGAGCAACTCCCTCCCGAGTTGGGACCCCGACTCGAAGCGCTGCCGCTCATCCTGAGGACGCCGTCGGGATACGTCGTCCATGCGGGCTTCAATCCCGAATCGCCGCCGGAGGAACAGCGCCGCGACGACTGCATCTACATGCGCTACCACGGCGGCAAAACCTACTTCGACAAGATCAACGGCGTCATCTGGTACACGCTCTGGCCGAGGACGGAGCCGCGCGTCTTCTTCGGCCACATCCCCGAGGACGGGCCGGACGAAGCACACGTCGTCGGACTCGATGGCGGCTGCGTCTTCGGCGGCGAGTTGCGCATCTTCGATAGCCGCGACGGAAAGGTCCACAAGCTCAAAGCCGAGCGCGCCTATGCCGTCAACGAGTCCAGCCTGGGAGCGCCGAACGTCTCCGGACCGGAGCAGGTCCGCAAGCGCGAGGAGTACGTCGCACAAGGGCTGATCCGCGGCGACCGCACCGACGACGGCATGATTGCCGTCTACACCTACACCGACTCGTGCACCTTCGCCAACGCCTGGGACGACGTCACGCGCAACTCGCGCGGCCACATCTTCCATGTCGAGACCGGGGAATGTGTCGCCTGGGCTTTTCCGAAGTTCTTCAACCTCGGCGAGAACCTCGAATCGCAGGGCGACCTGTTTCCGTGGGAAGGCCCGTACGAGATCATGGACAAGCTCGACGGCTGGCTCGGCGTGCTGTATCGGCACGAGGGGCTGTTCAAGGTCTCGACGCGCGGCTCGTTCCACTCCAGCGGTTCCGTCTGGGCCACGCAGGAGATTCAGAAGTACGACCTGTCCTGTCTGCCCGACGAGGCGACGCTCTGCTTTGAGATCCTGACCCCGGAGCAGCGTATCATCCTCGACTACGGCGAAGAGCGAAAGCTCGTGATCCTGGCGGCTTACAACCGCTTCACCGGGCAGGAGTATCCACGCGACGAGGTCGAACACTGGTCGCGCCAGAGCGGTTTGCCCCTCGTCGCCGTGCATCCGCCGATGTCGCTCGATGAGCTGAAGCGCCAGCAGAAGGAGTTGCAGAAGGTCGAGGGTTTCGTGATCCGCTTCCCCGATGGACGCCGGATCAAGGTGAAGACGGAATGGTATCTGGAACTGGCGCGGATCATGACGAACCTGACGCCCATCACCGTCTGGGAGGCGCTCCAGGGCGGCAGAGTGTCCCCCGCGTTCTTGCAGAAAGTGCCGGAAGAGTTACGGCGTCTGGCGGAGAGTTATGTCTGGCGGCTCGAAGAGCAATTCGCGCGAGTGCGGCAGCACATCGAGGGCATCGTCCGGCCCATTCTGGCGCAGTTGGGCAACGATCGTCCCGGTCTCGGTCGCTATTCCCAGGAACACGCGGCCGAGTTGGGAGCGGCTCGCTCGGCCCTCTTCCTGCTCCGCGACGGCAAGGTCGCCAAGTTCGAGGAGACGATCAAGGAGTTGATCTATCCGTCCGGCAATCGCTTCGTCGATGAGACGAAGCTCCTCCGCCCATCAAGTGAACGCCGAGAGTAGTGCATTCGATCACGGCTCGAAG
>JBBRIK010000178.1:0-7895 GCA_038221045.1 Gemmatales bacterium | reverse complement strand
CCGCGTCGCGGCTAACCACGACTACTCGGCGCACTCCGCCAGGATCTTACGGTATTCCTTGCGGGCGTGTTCGTACGCGGCCTCGGCCGCCTCGCGCTCCGAGGGCCGCGTCGCCTTCTGTTTCTGCTTCCAGCACTGATCGACGCACTTGAGACACCACTCGGCCGACTTCTTGCTCGCGCGGATCGGCTTGCCGTCTACCAGCACGAAGACCGGATTGGTATGGCTCGACGGGAACACCCGCAAGGCCACCCAACTGCTCTTCGCGATGTCGGCCTCGAAGCTCACCTTCTGCTCGCTCCCGTCGGCGACAATCTCCTTCTTCGCGACCGGTTCGCCGTTGACGATCAATTCGACCGGCACCTTGCGGCTGCCTTCGATGCGCGAGCGCTCAAGGTCCCAGTACGGCTTCTTGTCCAGCGGCGTCCCCCGGATCAACTCTGTCTGCGCCGTCGGCTTCGGCTCCAGCAGCGCGGCGACGCTTGCCTCGACCTTCACCTTGCCCGGCTTGGCCAGTATCACCTCGCTGCCTTTCAGACCGACGCCCTGGCCGGCGACGGTGAAGTCGATCAGGTGGCTCTTGCCGTCGCAGACATAACTGCGGCCCTGCTTGATGCCCTCGACCCACTGGTTGAAGTCGAGCTTGTCGCCGAGCTGAACGTAACTGCGGCCAATGCCGACGCGCTCGCCGAAGATGCATGGGAAGTCCGTCTCGCCGCTGATTCGGCAGCGATAGCCGCAGTTGAGCGTGTGATACCAGATGTTCAACTCCCACACCGGCGGCGTATCCACCGTCGAGATGAAATCGCAGGCGTCATGGGTGACATCGACGATGTACTCGTTGGCCCCAATGCTGTCGAAGGGCGGAACGACATAGTGCGGCAGATCGCGCAGCGGGCCGACGCTGAGGCCCCAGCCGCTATGCGCGAAGCCGACGACGCCGCCCTGCTTCTTGGCCCACTGGAAGATCGGCAGGTCCCACGTCGGCCAATCGGGAATCAGCTTCGTGCCCGGAAAATCCTGGTCCTTGAGCCGCAACAGACAGATGTGGCCCGCATGACTCGACGGAAACCCAGACACCTCGACGTCATAACGCAGGATGTAGTCCGGCAGCGACAGCGGATGGACGCCGCCGCTGAAGTAGCGCTTCTGATGATACCAGCACGGACCCCAACTCAGACAGCAGCCGACGTTGAGGTCCTCTCCGAGAACGTGGCGCATCATGTCCTCGGGAGTGACACCCTCGGTCGGACTCTCGTAGTGAGCGCAGCCGGCCGCGTGAATGTGATGATCGCCGGACCACCAGCCCTTCTTCGCCAGATGCGCCCAGCGTTTGAGCGTGAACGTCTCGGTGTGCGTGGCCGACTTCGGAACGGTGATCTCGCGCGACTGCACGAGATACTCGGGGCCGCGCGTCCAGGTGACGTTGTACTTGCCGGGCTGGAGCAGGACGGACTCGCCGTCGCCGCGATAGATCTGCGCGTGGAAGAAGAAGTCCGGCGCCAGGCGGCGCGTCTGGGCGGGATAGACGCGGCCCTTGTCGTCGCGGAAGGTAAACGAGGCCATGCGGGCCGCGGAACCGTCGTGGTCCTTGACGCGCAGTTTGACGACGACGGCGGGAGCGCTGTCGAAGACGATCTCCTGTTTGCCGGTGTAGAGATCCTGGGGCGGCTGTTTATCTCCCTTGCCAAAGTAGTGAAGGTTGAACCCGAGTTGGGCGACCTTGCGGCCGGCGTCGCGGCAATAGATCTGAAGGATGCGGTATTCCACTTCGAGGCCCGAAAGTTGACGAATGAGGGGCTGTGAGTTGAATGCGGCGATGTCGAGGAAACGGCTGCCAACCTGACTGACGGGTTCGACTTTCGGTACGGGGCTGGATGTCGAACGACGGTGGAACGGAGCGGCATTGGGGCTTTCGGGCCGCAGTTCGACGTTGTCTTCTCCCCTGGGATTGACGACCTTGACGAGGAACACCCGCCATCCTTGCTCGGCGAGTTCGGGTCTGTCCATCCCGAGGGTTACTTTGCCTCCATCGAAATTGACCGCGACAAGGCAATGACGGTCGAGGACGTCCTGAATGGCGAGGACGGCTTGTTTCTTGTTCTCCTGTTTCCTCGCCTCCTCGATGGCCTTGCGGTCAGCGTCGGGCAGCGGATTGCCGAGGTAGTCGAGAGCGTCGAGGATGCGTTTGACCTGGGCGGCGAGCGGTTGCAACTCGACATTGGCGACGCGCGGCAACTCACCTGCGCGGGCGAGGGCCGGCAGCGCGAGGAGAGCGAGAGCCAGACAGCGTTGGAACATGACGGAGCCTCCGGGTGAGGAACGGCGAGATGATCGACACGATATCCGCCCCGGAGACCAGACGCAAGGAGCCAATGGTTCGGATCACTCACTCGGACCTTCCCATCGAGCGATAGAGCTGGTGGGAGAGGATCTGGTCACGCAGCGCCGCGGCACGCTCGGGTTCGCCTGCCCAGAAGCGCGTGAGCGCCTCCATGATCAACAGGAGCAGATAGAGCCGGCTCGTTTTGGCGTCGAGGTTGCGGCGATGCAGGCTCCACCACTCGACGGCGTTGGCATAGCGTTTATGTTTGAGGAAGGCGAGTCCGCGTTTGAGGATCGCGGCGCTTTCGGCCCCGTCGCTTAGCAGTTCCGCCAGCAAATGCTTCTCCACTTGCAGGCCATTGACCTCGGAGCCGCCCATCAGCCCCTCGAGTTCGGCGAACACGGGACTCTCCAGGCGGTCGAGTACGCCGGCGATTTCCGCGACGGCGAGCGGGGCGCGAATCGACTCTTCGATCTCGCGCGTCAGTTCGGTTGAGGCGTCCTGCTGGGCCAGGAGCGAGTCGAGGCGGATCTTGTCGAGGTCTTCACGGACGGCGTGGTCCATGTCCGTGCCGGGTCCGGCCTGGACGAGTCTGTCCTCGGGTTTAGGATCGGATGCCTGGCCCATTGAATGACTCCGAAAGGGAGGCCGCTGGAAGACCGCTACGCCGCAAGCGGCAAGAAGGTTTTAGACGAGGCGCTCCGGCGCGACGGTTTCGAGCGGTCCCAGGAGGGCGTCCGCGCGAAGGTTCACCACGGTGCTCCATTGCTCGTCGATGTTGAAGTTGTCCTTCACCGTCCAACTGGTGTAGCCCAACTTCGGCAACTTCGCGAGGAGGGCCAGGCGAAACCGTTGCGTCCGCTTGACACCCTCGACCGGCTTCTCTGCGCCGGTCGTCTCGGCCCCTGCTTCCGCCGGAGAGGGGCCCTTCTCCTCGTTGTCATCCTTCTGCTCTTCTGCTTCAGCCATGACGTCACTCTCCCTCAAGACAGGACCGTTTTCCCAATCGCCTGCACCAGTTGACGTTCGACGTCCGCCATTCGGCCGAGGGCGGCGCTGAGCGCGCCGATCAGTCCCGCGTAGTCCTTACGAAGGTGATCGAACTCGGGGTCGAGCGATCCGCCCTTGCGCACGGCGAAATCGTTCACCATGTTCTCCAGGTAGTTCGCGCGCTCGCGCACCAGGCTCAGAGTCGGCTCCTGGGCTTCGAGGCCGTCCTCCAGATCGAGGCCCAGCAACAGCGGCTGGAAACCCTGGAAGCGTCCCAGTTCCTCGGCCAGGGCGGATCGCACCTGCGCGCTGACGGTCGGGTCGTGGAGGAAACGGACGGCCGTCGAGCGGAACCACTCCAGCGCCTCGCGGTTCTCGACCTCGATCTGCCGGCTTCGCTCCAGGAGACGGCGCGCGATCCGGCTCTCGACACCCAGATCGACCGCCGCCTCGATCCAGCGCAGCGCGTCGCGTTTCTTCTCCGGCACGAACCAGTACGTCAGTCCGCCCAGGGCCGCCAGCACGTCGCGCTGACGCAACTCGAATTGCAGCGCGCGCAGCAGCGGGCGGGCGATTTCATCGACCTGCGCCGGCGTGAGCGCTCGCCCCTGCTTGACGATCGAGCGGACGGCAACCTCGGCCTTGAGGAAGAAGAAGGCCCGATAGATTTGCGGGGCGATGTTCAACTCGACGCCGGCCAGAGGGGTGTCGAGGTATTCGTCGGCAATCGCGTCGTCAGGTTCGGGGAGGTTCGGCGGCAGGTGAGCGTCGAGGAACGCTCCCACCTGCTGAATGATTTGCACGTCGTCCCCGCCGCGGACGCAGATAAGGGCTTGCAGAGCGTCGCAGATCACCGCGACGTTCCGCCGCTGGGTCTCGTCGAGTCCTTCCAGGTTTCGCAGCGCTTCCAATCCCTGCGTGGCCTCGGTCAACTGGTTGGCCTGGAGAGAGCGGCGGACGTTTAGCAGGCGGATCTTCACCAGTGAGGTGGGAATCTGATCGACGAGGGTCTTGAGCTGCGTGACGCGGTCGAAGAGTTGGCCCGCGCCCTCCGCGTCTCCGTGGCTGAGCCGATCCTCGGCGAGGTTGAGCAGAGCCACACTCTGGTTGTGCGCGAAGGGCAAGGCGAGAGACGAGGGCAACAGCTCCTGGGCTTTGGTAAAGCCGTCGAGCGCCTGTTGCGGCTGGCCCAGTTGGCTGTGCGCCATGGCCAACAGATAGACCGCTTCTCCTCGATTGGGCGCTTCCTCCAGCAACGTCGTCAAGGCGCGGGCCGCCGTTTCAAGCAGCCGGCGGCGCTCGTCGTCAGCGACGGCGGCCTCTCCGGCGAGCTGGACGGCGCAATAGCTCTTCAGATACGCCCAGTCGAGGCGATCGAATCGTTCGAGGAGATTGACGTCGAGCGCCTCGGCCCTGGTGACTCCCTCGCGAAATCGGCCCTGCTCCGCGGCGGCGGCAAGGGCGTTCAGATCGGACAGCGCCTTGTTGCGCAGTTCGCCGCGGTTGCGTCCCAGGCCGAAGAAGCGCAGCCTCAACAAGACCGAAGGGTCTCCGAGGTAGAGCAGTAGGAAGACTCCAACCAGCAGGATCACGGGGACCAGAAAACGAGCGCTGGGGCGGAAATCGAAGCTCCCTCCTGGCGGCGTCTCACTGGCTGTCGATGCCCCGTCCGGCTCGGAGGAGGGTTTGGCAGCGCTGTCCTTTTGCCCGTCGCTCCCGGCACTGATTTTCTCGATCTTCTTCTCAAGATCGCGGATTTGCTTCTGAAGCTGTTCGCGAGCCTCCTTCAGTTTCTCCAGTTGTTTCCGCGCTTCGGCGTCGAGTTCCGGCTTGGTCCCCGGTGTCGAGTCGGCTGTCTGCGTCGAGTCGGGTTTCTTCGGAATGACCGTGGAGTCGTCCGGAGCGGGCCGAAAGGCAGAGACGGTGCTTAGAAGGACGAGGACGCCGACGAACGCGCAGGTCCCCAAGGCGGCCAGGACCCGATACTTCGACCGGGGCAAGCCTTCTTCCCGTTCGATGCGGCCGGCGCGCACAGCCACGCTCACCAGACCGATGGCGGCCCCCAGGAAGACCCAGAGCAGGAGCAGATCGCCGAGACTCGAGATGCTGGGCACGGGACAACTCCGAGTGAGTCCGAGAGACGGATTTGCTGATTCATCGTAGGACAAGCGGCCTCGCCTGTCTTCTCCGCAACCAGGGATCGCCTGGCCGGCAGGAGCCAAATCGTTGAAGCGAGCCGAGACCACACCATCACCGAATGCATCCCGAGGGTGGCGCTGATGTCGCGGGTACTAAGGCCACTTCGGGTGATTTCTCCCCCACCCCAACATCCGTGACGGTCAGTCGTTTCCATAGGCGTCGAGTTCCGGGACAAGGCAGCCCAGGGCAGTTTCCAGCGCGGTGCAGGCTTCGGCCGCATGGGCCAGACCTCCCCCGGCACCCATCTGTTCCAGGCGCTCCGCCGCGTTGACGGCGTCCACCGCGCCAAAAATACTGACCGCGCCCTTGAGGGTGTGAGCGGCACGCCGCAGCGCGGCGGCGTCGCCGCGGGGGATGGCGCCGCGGATCTCGGCCAGCCACTTGGGGCTCTCTTTTCGATACGCCTCCATCAGCACCTTCAAAAGTTTCCGATCCCCGCCCACCCGGTCCAGGGCAGTCGCCTCGTCGAAGACCTTTCTGGGAGGCTGCTCTACTGGCCGTTCCCGCATGGCCGGCTCCCCCACTGCCCGACTCGGCACCGCCCCGGCGGCTGGGGCCAGGCTCTCGATAACGTCGAACAACACCCGGGGCTGGAGCGGTTTGGACACATAGCCGTCCATGCCTTTCTCCAGGCAGTGCTCCCGGTCCCCCTTCATGGCGTGGGCCGTCATGGCCACGATGGGGGTATGGGCAGCCGTCCCCTTCTCCCACGCGCGGATGCCGGCGGTGGCCTCGAAGCCGTCCATCTCGGGCATCTGCACGTCCATCAGCACCACGTCGAACGGCTGCTGCTGGTGGGCCGCCACGGCCTCCCGGCCGTTGTTCGCCTTCACGACGGTGTGTCCCCACTTCTCCAGCAAGGTCACCGCCAGTTTCTGATTCACCGGGTTGTCCTCGGCCAGGAGGATGCGCAAGGGCCGTTGGCTGGTCCGCGGCGGGGCCGAAGAGCCGGGAGTGGATCCGCCCTCTCGAGAGGACGGAACGTGCAAGGTGGTCAACAGCGTGCGCAACAGTTCCGACTGTTTGATCGGCTTGGTCAGGAAGGCGGCGACGCCCGCCTCGCGGCTGCGGGTGCGTTCTTGAGACCCGCCCGCGGAGGACAGCATGATCAGTTTGACCCCGGTGAACTCGGAATGCCGGCGGATTTCCTCGGCCAGGGCAATGCCGTCCATCTCGGGCATCATGTAATCGAGCAGCACCAGCGGAAAGGGCTGCCTGGCCGCCGCCGCGCCCCACAGGGCGTTCAGGGCGGCTCTGCTACCATCAACGACGGTCGGCTTCATTCCCCAGTTGGTCAACAGTTCCTGGAGGATGCGGCGGTTGGTGGCGTTGTCATCCACCACCAGCATGGGAAGGTCCTTCAGGACGAGCGCGGAGTCGGCTTGCTCCGGGGCCGGGCCTTTCTGCAGCCCCAGGGGAGCGGTGAAGTGGAACGTACTCCCCTGCCCGACGATACTCTCTACCCAGGTGCGGCCTCCCATGAGGGCGGCCAGGCTCTGGGAAATCGCCAGGCCCAGCCCTGTGCCGCCGTACTTGCGCGTCGTGGAGGCGTCTGCCTGGGAAAAGGCCTTGAAGAGCTTGGAGAGCTTGTCGGCGGGGATGCCGATCCCGGTGTCGCGGATGGCGAAGTGCAGGACGGCGTCGTCCTCGGTCCGCGCCTCGACCTCGACGCTCACCACCACCTCGCCGCGCTCGGTGAACTTGAGGGCGTTACCCACCAGGTTGACCACGACCTGCCGCAGCCGCCCGGGGTCGCCCACGACACGGTCGGACACGTCGGCGTTCACATGGCAGGCCAGTTCCAGCCCCTTGTCAGCAGCCCGGTGGGCGAGGATCTTCATTGTGTCGTCGAGGGAATCCCGGAAGTCGAAGGGGATCGGGTCCAGTTCGAGCTTGCCCGCCTCGATCTTGGCGAAGTCCAGGATGTCGTTCAGCAGTCCGAGAAGGGAGTCGGCCGACATCTTCACCATGGTCATGAACTCACGCTGTTCGGTCGTGAGTTCGGTGTCGAGTACCAGATCCGTCATCCCCATCACGCCGTTCATCGGGGTGCGGATCTCATGGCTCATGTTCGCCAGGAACTCGCTCTTCGCCCGATTGGCGGCCTCCGCGCCTTCTTTGGCCTCTCGCAGTTCGGCGTTGGCACTTTCGAGTGCGGCGGTCCGCTCCTCGACGCGCCGCTCGAGGTTGGCGTTCAGCTTGCGGACTTCGACCTCCCCCTCGCGTATGGTCTCGAGACGGAGTCGCGCCGTCTGGGCAAGATGGACCGTCGATGCCAGCAGCAGCGCCGTCAGCAATCCTCCCCCTAACACGACCTGGGGAAGGGCGGAGTGGACTTCAGCGAGCAACTGCGTTTTGGTATCTTCGGTGATACTCCCCC
>JBBRIK010000177.1:0-7897 GCA_038221045.1 Gemmatales bacterium | reverse complement strand
CTTGACCTGCACCAGAAGCGGCGTCATCTTCTGGCCCCATTCGGGATTGCCCAGCAGAACGCAGGACTCCTGCCCTTCGTTGTTGAAGACCATGTCGAGGATGCCGTCGCCGTTGAGATCCACCAGACAGATCGCCTGCGTGTTGAAGATCCGCTGACCGAGTCCCACTTCCTCCGTGGCGTCCTCGAAGACCCCGTTGCCCTTGTTGCGGAAGAAGCGATTGGGGCCCTTCAGACAGCCGATGACGAGGTCCGGCTTGCCGTCGTTGTCGAAGTCGCCCCAGGCAGCGCAAGTGGCATTGCCGATCGCCTTCGAGAGATCGCCCGCCTTGCCCGTCACGTCGGTGAACTTGCCCTTGCCGTCGTTCTTGAACAGCTTGCAGACGACATTCTGAGGAACGAACAGATCGAGATGTCCATCGCCGTCAAAGTCGCAGAAGACCGGACCGACCCGGCCGGTCTTGTAAACGATGCCGTGATCCTTCGCTTCCTCGAAACCCTTGCCGGTGTTGAGGACGAGCATTCCGGTTCCTGCGCCGTAGAGGAAATCGGGCTTGCCGTCGCCGTTGACGTCGGCAACGGTCAGCGTATCGCCCTTGACCTTGCTGCCGATGCCGTCCGGCCCCAGACCGACCTTCGTCGAGACGTCCTCGAAAATCCAGGTGATGCCCGGCGGCAGTTTGGTCGCCGGCTGGAAGTAGAACGCCCACTCGCCGCTCCCCTGCGTGACCTTCATCAGCAGGTCATTCTTGCCCGCCTTGAGCTTCAGGATGACGCGGTTCTGATCGGGAGCGCAGGCCCGATTGACGTCCTCGGACACGATCTTGTTGCCGTTGAGCCAGACGGCCAGGCCGTCGTCGCTGCCCAGGGAAACCGGCATATCGAAGGCCGAGGCGCAGAAGATTTCGCGATGCAGATAGACGACCGTATCGACGTTGTTCTCGGGCTGGAACAGGGCGAGGTTGTTGATCGTGCCATCGGGGAACTTGCCCTTCTTCCAAATAGCATCGACGTTGCGCTTGCCCTTGTACTTCTTCGTCAGGTCGAGGTCCTTTTCGGGCGGATAGGGCGTGCTGAACCCCTGCCGGCCGGAGTTGTCAAACGGCCCGATGTAGTTCCACTCGCCCATGCGGATCGGCTCCTTCGAGCGATCGCCTTCCCCGACATTGCGATAGAGACGCAAGCCGTGGAAGCCATTGCCGACGAGGAGGTCGGGCTTGCCGTCGCCGTCGTAATCGATCCAGGCGGCGGAGGTCATGTTGTAGGCCAGTTCCTGCGGCAGCAGATGGCTGTCGTCGCGGAAGTTGCCTTCGCCGAGGTTCGTGTACAGCTTCGGTCCATTGGCCGTCGCCAGGAACAGATCGGGCTTGCCGTCGCCGTTGTAGTCGGCCCAGATGGCGGCGCGAGCGCCGGCGACTCCCGGCAGCGACGTCTCGCCCAGCGCCTCGCCGTCGTTCTGCATCAGAGCGACCTTCGTGGCCCCGACGAGGCACAGGTCCATCTTGCCGTCGCCGTTGAAGTCGATGGCGGAAATGGCCTGGGCGTCGGGATCGACGCGCGTCAGGGCCGAGTAGTGCGTGAAGCCGGGCAGGCCGGACAGGCGGCGGAAATCCTCATCGCCCCAGCCGGCGAAGTCGCGCTTCTGGTTGTAGTCGCCGAGCTTCAGACTGCAGCGGAGCCGCTGAATCTTGGCCTTGCGCAGGTGCAAGTCGTCCTTGTTGCCATCGATCATGCAGGGAGCAAGGATTTCCTTGCCGGCGAGCATCTCGGCCACGAGTTGGGCGCACTTCTCGGCTTTGCCGGAGAAGGTCCGCAACAGGAACGGCTCGCCATGACTGAAGTTCCACCACTCGCCGCCGCCGTAGGCCTGATACCAGTAGTTGCCGATACAGGTCTCGCTGGCCCCGCCATTGTGGAAGAAGACGGCGAGTTTGCCGACCTCGGCCCACTGCATCGGATACTGAAATTCGCGCGGATGAAAGCCGTTAGAGGCGGCGAGATTGTGCTTGATGACTTCTTGATTGTGCTTGCCCTTGATGTCGCGGACCTTGCTGAAGATGATGATGCGTTTGTCTTTCTCGACCTTCTCCACGCGCATCAGGACGATGTTGGTGGAGAGGTTGATGACCTGGCCGAAGCTGTGGGCCGCCTCGACGTAGGCGCGGGCCGCGGGGGCCAGCATCAGGAGAGCGAGAATTCCGAGAATTCGTGTCGCCTTCATCCTTCTTCTCCCTCGCTCATGGTCAGAGCGTGACAGGTTGATGGTGTGAGATTGTCGTTTGCGACATCGTGGGCGGACCGCTAATCCGCAAGCGGAAAAACCAAGCCGCCGCTTATGGCTTAGCGCTCCGCCCTTCAACTCTTCTCCAGATCCGCGAGACGTTCCTTCGCCGCCTTGGCGGACTCGCTGTCGGGATGGTCCCGCAGCAGTCGCTTGAGCAAACCAATCGCCTTGTCGCGCTGCTTGTCCTCGGAGAGGGCGCGAGCCGCCTCAAGCAGAGCGAGCGCGCTCAGATCCGGATAATCGTAGGTGAACGGCACTACGAGCAGGGCCGTGCTGGCTTCCGCGTAACGCTTCTGCGCCATCCGGCAAACGCCGATGTTCAATTGCGCTCGCGCTCCCAGTTCCGACGCGGTCGCTGCCGTTACCTGCGTGTAGGCGTTGACCGCCGGGTCGAACTCACCCTTGTTCTGATGCGCCCAGCCGATGCCGTAGCGAGCCTCGGACACCCAGGGACTCTGGCCGAACCGGCCCACGACCTGCTCGTGCGCCTGCCGGCTCACGTCCCACTGCTTCAACTGTCCCAGGGCATGCCCCAGCCGCAGCAGCGCCCGATCCGTCAGACCGGGGACGTTCTGGAACGGGCCGAAGTCGCGGAACATCTTCAACTCCTTCTCGGCCCCGGCGTAGTCCTTCATCTGCATCAGCACCTCGCCGAGACGATAGACCGCCTGCGAGCGGAGCGGACTCTTCTCATTGCGGGCGATGGCCTGGAAGGTGGCCTGGGCGGCCTTCGTGTCGCCCTTCGCCGCCTGACAGACGCCCAGCCGTAGCCTGATACGCTCCGTCAACTCGGCTGGCGGCTCCTTGTCGAGGGCCTCTTGCAACTGCTTGATGGCCGCATCGTGGTCCTCTCGCTCGCTCAACAACTCGGCCAACTCGAAGCGAGCGTCAGTGCTGGACTCAAGGTCCGGGAAAGCGGCGATCAAGGTCTGATAGAGCGCTCGCACCTTCTTCTCGGTCTCTTGAACCGGCACCGCCGAGAACGTCACTTCCGGCGCGGGGATGGCGGGCAACTGCTGGCCGGGCGCGAGCTTCTTCGCGACGTCGTCCTTCATCTTCTGCCATTTTTCCTGCTTGATGCGCTCGCGGGCCGTCTCGACGTCCATGTCGGCCAGGGCGCGGGCCGCCCAGGTCGCGTCATACAACATGCGGGCGCGAGCGGGAGCGTCCGGCTTCTGGGCCTTGAGCGTCTCCGCACGGGCTTCGAGGTACTTGACGGCCTCGTTCAGCAGGGCCACGCCCTCGCCGATTTTCTTGCGATCCTCGGCAATCTGCTCCGGCTTGCGTCCCGGCTGCACGAGCAGCTTGCGGGCCGCGTCGATGCGGAGCAGGCCCTCGTCCTTGAGCGTCTGGCCATAGCGCATGGACGCCTCGATCGCCTCGGGACGGTTGCCGTGGTTCTTGACCACAAGGTCAAAGATGGCCCGCGACTCGGGCAGCTTGCCGGCTTCCTTGAGCGCGAGTCCGTGATGGTACTGAAGCAGCGGAATCCAGGCTGCGCGGGCCGGGTCCTTGGCGAGGTTGGCCTCATGAGCCTGCCGTCCCTTGTCGAGGATGTCCGCCGCCTGGGCCGCTTGCGGAGGCTGCATGCCCCGCAGCAGGGCCGACAGCCGCAACAGGGCCATCGGGGCCACGGTCGAATCCTTGAGCTTGGGTTCGCCGATGAAACGACGTAATTCGTTCATCGCGCCATTGGGGTCGCCTTGCAGGGCGATCACTCGCGCTCGCTCGAAAATGGCTTGCGAACGCAACTCGTGATTGGGGAACCGCTGAGCCATCTGCTCGTATGCGGCGCGGGAGGCAGCGAGAGCCACGGCCTTCTCCGGCGGCTTGGCCTGCACCTCGCTCAGACGAATGTGACAGTAACCGAGTTTGATGAAGGCATCCGCCGCTTGCGGAGCGTTCGGAGAAGCGGCGACGAATGCGTTGAGCGACTCAACGGCCTTTGTCATCGCATCCGTCAGTTTGCCGGCGGCGAGGGCGTCATCGACCTCGGTCGGGGCCAGACGGATGAGGCAATCCGCGAGGACGTACGGCACCACTGCCAGTTCGCCGTTCCGCTCGGCCGCGGGGATATTCTCGAACAGTGCAAGGGCCTTCTCGACGTCGCCCTTGCGATACTGCCCCATCGCCAGCCCGTAGCGTCCCAGGTTCACTTGCGGATGTTCGGGGAAGCGCTCGACAAGGGCCTGATAGCGCTTGATGGACTCATCGTTAAGTTTGGCGAGGGTGTTGACGCGATCGGGCAGTTGCGCGTTCTTCTCAGCGGCGAGAGCGGCGAAGGTCGAATTCTCGGCATAGCGGAAGAGGACGGCGGGCAGCAGCGTTGATTTCGGGAACGTGTCGCGGAACTTGACGCAGACGGCATCAGAACCGGCATAATCGCCGGCCAGATGGAGGGCAGCCGCGAGCCGCTGAGTGATCTCTTCCTCACGCTGAGGCAGCAGTTTCTCTTGCAGAAGTTGGTTCAGCGTCGTCGCCGCGTCCTTGGGCGTCTGCGCAAGATGTTGCACGTCGGACAGTTCGAGCAGGATCTGGCCGCGCCGCGCCTTGACCTCGACGTTGTCGCCGCGGGCGCGTTCAGCGGCCCGGCGGATGGTATCGACTGCTCCTTGCTGGGCCTTGAGATAAGCGGGAGCATTGGCCGGGTCAGCGCCGCCGGACTGGGCCTTTCCCATCCACAACAGCGCCTGGTCGGCCAGTTCGGGGTTCTTGTCCACCAGCGGGGCGAGCGTCTTGAGGGCCTCGGCCCATGCCTTCGTCTGCACCTGGCAGAAGCCGATGCGCAGATGCACTTCGGGAGCCAGCGGCGAGGCCGGTACCTGCTTCTCGAACTCGGTAAAGCGCGTGAGGGCCTCGGCGAATTTGCCGTCCTCGTAGTGGAGGACGCCGAGATAGAGCAGCGAACGAGCGAAGTGATCCGGCGGCGGCGACGTGGCCAGGGCTTGCAGCCGGGCGCGTTCGTCGAGATCGTCCTTGAACGCCTGCGGATTGCGGAGCGCGAGTTGGGCCTCCTTGACGTGTTTGTCGTGCAGGGTAAGGACGGTCTGATACTGCGCGATCGCCTCGGCGCGTTCGCCTTCGAGGTGATGGACGCGCGCCAGCAAATAGCAGGCGTGCGTGCCGTAGATTGGATCGCTAAACGGCGTCAACTGGCCGAGCGACTTGCCGGCCGCGAGGTTGTCCTTGAGGAGAACGCTGGCGAACCCGTGGTAATACAGGCCGAGCCTGCGATAGCGGCTCTTGACCAACTCGGCGTCCTGAAGGAACGGCGCGACCGTATCGCGTGCTTCCTTGGTCTTCTGGACTCGCAGCTGCATCTCCGCCTGATCGCAGCGGGCGCGAGCGGCCCATTCCGCGTCGGCGGGCAACTCCTTCGGCGTGGGGTCGAGCTTCTTGACGCGGGCGGTGAACGCCTCGACGGCGGCGGTGTAACTGCGTGCCGCCTCCTCGAAGCGGAGATTGGCTTGCTGGCGTCGCTGCGGCGCTTCGGGCGGCTTGGCGACGGCGGCCAGTTCGCGAATGCCGAGGCCGCGCTGGCCGTGGCCGAGGTAGTACAGAGCGTGGGGTTGATCGGTGAATGTCTTGTCCGCGGAGAGCGGTTGGAGGAGTTGGACGGCCTCGGTGAAGTTCTTCTCTGGCCCTTCGAGCAGGCACAGGGCGAGTCCATAGCGGGCGGAAGCGGCGTCCTTGTGGCCGGGATATTTCTGGATGAACTCGCGGAAGCGCGGAGTGGCGAAGGGATAGTTGCGCTCGTTGTAGGCTCGTCGAGCGCCGTTGAGGAGCAGGTCGGCCTGCTGTTCCGGCGTCATCTGAGCCGGGGCGGACTTGGCCACTCCCATCACGAGAGTCAAGCAGAGAAGGAATCGCCCGAGGGAGAGCATATGAAGAACCTCCGGAGGGAATCGTGCGGGAAGCCTCTTGTACTGCGGTTGGCCGGGGCAGGTCCATCAGCCCAATCATCTTCTAGACGTCTGCGGGTCTCGTCTCCTTTCAATCCATGAACGAGATCGCAGCAGGACCGCCCTTCCAGGGTGAAGGACGTCGCGGCCAGAGGGGGCAGGAGGCTCGCGAGTCCTTCGGCGCATCACCGTGGGAGAGTGATGCATGTGAGTGGATACAATTGTGGAGGGCTGGGCCAGTCTCGTCAATGAAAAATCACAGTTCCTTCAAGGAAGTTTCGCGCACTCGTTCTTGCCGCTTGCGGCGTAGCGGTCTTGCTCCCCGCTACGCCGCAAGCGGCAAGAACGACTGGATGCTTATTTTCGCACGCTTCTTAGAATGCGGTGAGGCGTTCTCACTCTCTGCCGGGAGACTCTCGATGGGCAAGAAGCGAAGTTCGAGCAGCCGTTCGCGCCGTCCCCCGGAACCACAGGTGGTAGGGCCTCTGCCTCTGGTAAAGTCACGGCTGCTGCGGCTGGCGAGCCGGGGCGAGACCTGGCAGGGCGACTTTCACCGCGCGCCGGATGCCTTTCCAGCCTTGCAAGATGTGGATGAACCGTGGTTCATCCTGGTCGCAAGCGAGACCTCGCGGCTCGTTCACCTGTGCCAGATCCAGGACGCCCCGCCCACGGCTGACGAGTTGTGGGACCTCATGGTCCAGGCGATGCAGGAGTCGCTCTCGGAAGAGCCTCAGCGTCCGGTGCTGCTGCGCGTGGGCGACGATCCACTCTGGGAACAACTTCGCTCGCACCTCGACGAGATCGGCGTCCGGCTCGAAACCAAGGTGCCGATGATACTGCTGGATCAGGTGCTGGGCGAGATGATGCAGCATCTGGCGACACCGCCGGAACCGGAGGCGATACCGCTGCTCGAAGTGCCGGGCATGGGAATTCCCGAGGCCGCCAGCTACTACGACGCCGCCGCATACTTCTATAGGGAAGCGCCCTGGGCCAGCCTCGAGGAAGAAGGAGCCATCGAGATACGCTGCCCGCAGTTGAGCGATAAGCCCTGCTATGCGGTCATCATGGGGCAGGGCGGCATGACCTACGGCCTGGCCCTTTACGACGATCTCGACTGGCTGCGCCACATCTGGACGGAAGAAGTGTCGGAGTCGGAGCAGGTCGCGGGAACCGTGGCGACGGCGCTGACCTACGGGCCAAAGGGAGCGATACTGAAGGAAGACGTGGCGGCGATGAAAGAGCACGCCTGGAAGCCGGCCAACTCGAAGGCCTATCCCGAAGCCTACCACACCGAACGCGGCATGGTGATGCGAACTCCGAACGCAGCCGAGTATCGGCTGCTGGAGGTGTGTCTGCGTGCGGTCCCGCCCTTCAGCAAGAAGCGCCCGCAAGACGATACGACGCCGGAGACGATCGTCGTCATCTCGCCCTCGGGACCGGCGACGTTGACGCTGTCGTGGGTGGCGATTTGACGAACTCGATAACGGCGAGATCGCTCAGCCCCAGCGCGGTTAACGCCCCCGCGACCGCTTCTTTTCGTTCGTCGAGCCGCGCCCAGAAACCAAGCGCTTTGGCCAGCGGCAGCTCCTCGTCGAGAGACGCCGCTTCGCTCAGCAATGCGCGCGCCGACTCACCTTCGATGGCGCCGCCCGCCGGTCGCAAAAGCCCAGCGGCCACGCGGATCAGGCTCGATTTACCCGCGCCGTTGGGGC
>JBBRIK010000176.1:0-7899 GCA_038221045.1 Gemmatales bacterium | reverse complement strand
TAGGCGATGCGCGCGATCCGCGACGCGACCTTCACCCGCGAGGCGCGCGGATCCTTGCCCTGTTGACGCCACTGCTGCGCCAGGGCGTTGAAGTGATGGTTGCACTGGATGAGGTTATCGGCGATGGTCATCAGCACCGCGCGCAGCCGGCGGTTGCAGCGCTTGCGCAGCGGGCCGGTGATGTCGACCTTGTCGGACTGGTAGCGGCCCGGACAGAGACCCGAGCGGCCGGTCAACGCGCGATGGTTGGTGTAGTCGGTCATCGGCCCGGCCTCCCCGGCGAAGTCGGCGGCGCTGACGACGTTGATGCCGGGGATGGACAGCAGCAGCACCTAGGGCGTCTGGGCCAGGCGACCGGCGATATCACGCTCCATCGCCTTGATTTCCAGGGTTTTACGCAGGCGGTCGTCATCGAGTGCCAGAGCGCAGCGCCGGTGTTCGGCCGCGGCGAGGTCCGGCTCGGCGGCCTGAGCCGCCCAGTCGAGGACCTTGTCGATGGTGCTGCGATGGAACTGGATCTTGGCCTGATGAAGACTGTCGCAGAGTCCTTGCTTGCCGGCGGCGAGCAGGGCCTGCGCGGAAGCGAAGTGGCGCAGGAGGTGCCAGGGGGTGTCGCTCTCCCAGAACTTGGAGAAGCGTGCGGCCAGGCCGGGGTAAGCGGCGTCGAGGTGTTCGCGGATCTGGCAGCAGAGCCCGAATAATGGGTCAAACCCCGAAGCGTTCACCCCGAAACATTCCCGTTCCTTCTTCAAGGCGAGCCACTTCGCTTGCCTCCGCGCCGCGTGGACGGTCTCAGTAGCTCCTGCCAGGTTTTCACCCTCGGTAGACGCCTGAGCAGCTTTTCCAATTTGGGGAGGTCGAACCCCTCGATCAGCCCGATCGTCGCAGCATCCGGCTTGCCGAAAACGCCATCGCCCTGAAGACGCAGCACCCTTCGCGCTTCAATAACCGCTCCTTCGGATCTTCCCTCGCTACGTCCTTCTTCGCGTCCTTCTTCGCGTCCTTCTTCGAGAATGGCCTGATAGGTCGAAGACTCTTTCATGGACACCACTCCTTGAAATAGCCGGGCCGACAACTCCGGCGAATAGCGCACTCCCAGCAAGATGTAGGCCGCGGCCCATACCGCTTGCGCCTGACCGCGAGCGCGCCGGCCGCTCAGGCGCTGCTCGATACGCTCTATTATGCCCGGCAACTCGGCTTCTGTCACGGCGTTAATCAGCGGGAAAACAAAGGTGTCAGACACCGAACATTGACAGGGGCGAACTTTCCCTACCAGTAGAGCAGGATCCAAATGATCGACCTCACCCGTTTAGGAGAAATGCCTGCGCGGATTACTTTCGAGAGGTGTCCCTGCCGTTCATTCGTCGCTCCGCCGATAAAGAACGCGAACCCAATGAACAATGCAAGGAGATGTGTCAACTCATTCTCGTTTCTCTTAGCAGAGATTACATCGAGGGAGAACGTAATGAGTAGCGAACAGGCAATCGCGGATTTGTCAACTGGCTCCCCCGAATTATTTCATTTTCCGCATTTTCCCCGTTTTCCCTCTTTCACGCTTCCTTCCCGGGCAAACAAAGGTGGCGGGCACCGATAGCGCCGCCCCCTTACTCTTCTCATCTTTTCTTACGTTTCTCTTCCCAAGGCTCGCGCGCTACGGTTCCGGGACACCCAACTGACGACAGATCGCCCGCGCCGTGTAGTCGTCCACCTCGCGGTGACGCGGGATGGTCGATTGGCGGTTGTTCGCTGGGCTCACCCAAACCGAGTGTCCCCGGCCCTCCCGGAGCAACCGACAACCGTGCTTGCGGAGGTGCCGGAGCAAGTCCTGACGTTTCATATCACCACGCCTGCGGGGACCTCCCGTACCTCGCTGCTCGCGCCGAGGTGCAGGTAGATCGGCTCCTCGATATCCATTTCGAGGTCCGTCGCGGTTGGATCGGGGATGGGAAGCGGCTGACCCGACTCCACCGCCGCCTCCGCGACATCCACCAGCGCCACCGCCAGCGCTCGCCGGGCCTCGCTCAGGTCAGCCCCCCATGAAATCACCGCCGGGAAGTCCACAACCTGCGCATGGATCCCCGTCGTGACGTACTTGTAACCGGCCTTGTATCGGAGCATCGCCACCCCCTGGGAACGGATACAATCTCTCTCGTGAAGTGTAGCCGACTCTGGGAATACTTCCAAGCGCGAGCGACGCGTGGCGCGGCCGAACGACACCGTGTCGTCGCCGGGGCCGCGTCCCTCGACCTTTCCTCACGAACAAAAGGGGATAGCGAAGAAAAGGGTGGTGTCTATTACCATTGGGCGGAAAAATGTGTCGGGAACCGATTCGCATAAGTCTTTCACTATATTGATGTTACAACAATTTCAACTGGTAGAGGCGAGGAGGGAGCGGGGCCGCAGGTAGTTTCAGTGTCCATGTAGGGGTCGGATATGGGCAATCGCCGGTTCACGCCTTCGTCGCAACGCCTTCGATAGCTCCGAGAACTTGCGGGGAGAATCAAAAGGGAGGGCCAGAGGCAAGCCACATCCTCTCCCTGGACGGAGTCCTTTGAGCCCAGGTTGTCACTTCATGCGGACGAGTTTCAGGTTGCGCGGATGGCTCTTGTCAGGCTTGCCACCTTCCAAGCAGACGCCCGCAAACCTCGATGTGACTGTCGTCGATGTTGGCCGCTCGGTATCGAGGTCCGTGCGCGCTCCGCTGCGAGGACTCCGCGTCGCGGCTAACCATTGTTGGGTCGCTCGGAGCGCACCGCGATCACTTTTCCACTCACCCCGTGGGTGTGGCGCACGCGCAATGCAACGAAACAGGTGTCACGTTACTGCATGTGCGCTGCGCCGCGAAGGACCAATTCCTATCGGCCTCGATATTCCCCAAAAGCATGAGCCATCGACCTTTCGGAGCCGGCTCTACACCGTCAACATGCGATCGCGGGCGACGATGTCCCACTGGCCGACGACCTTGCCGCCCTCGATCACATACGCCGAACGGTGCATGGCACACGTCGGACAGATGTGCGTCGGCACCGCGAATACCTCGTCGCCCGGCGCGAAACGATCCGCCAGCGGCGTCTCGATCCCCAGATGCTCCTCGTTCTGCAAGACGGTCTGATAGTCCGGCACGTTCAGCAGTACACAACGCTTGCCCGACGGCGGGTCGCTCGCCACCGCCTTGTAGCCGAGGTCCAGCGTCAGGCGATTCGGCATCGGTTTGCTGATGACGCGCGTCAGCAGGAGCGCGGCCGGGACGAACTTCATGTCGAGGAACTTGCCCCCGTAGCCCTGATCCTGCAAGAAGAGCGTCCCAGGGCTGCACTCCAGCCCCGGAATGTCGAGCTTTGCCCAGACCGGGAACGTCGGCGTCCCGCCGCCAATCAGACGCGGCACCGGCAGGCCCTTCTTCTCCAACTTTGTGCGCATCTCTAACACCTGATCGAGGAACTGTTTGACGGCCGCCTGCCTGTCCTCCAGGCTCTCCTGATGATTGTGGCCATCGTAGGAGTGCAGGCCGCCGGGACGCAGACCGGGCGACTTGTCGATCAACTCATAGAGCGCGACGGCAGCCGGGCCAGGCGCAATGCCGGTCCGGTGCATGCCGATGTCGAGATCGACGAGAACATCGACCGCAACGCCGGCCTTGTGGAGCGTCTCCGAGAGCGCCTTGACCGCGTCGGGATGATCGGCCTGAACGGAGAACTGCGTCCCCGGATAGGCGCGGATCAGCTTGGCGAGACGCTCGCGATTGGGGCCGACGACGTTGTAAGCGAGGAACACGTCCGGCGCGCCGCAGCTCGCCGTCATCTCGGCCTCGGCCAGCGTGGCGCACTTGTGCTTGATGATGCCCGCGGCCAGGGCCATCCTGACGATCTCACGCGTCTTGTGCGTCTTGACGTGAGGACGCAGCCGTTTCGGATCGCCGACCATCTCGACGGCTCGCTTGACGTTCTGCTGGATGATCTCCTTGTAGAACAGCAGGGCGGGACTGAAGATCGAGGAGGTATCGTCGATGGCATAGATCGGGTTCATCATGATTTCTCCACTCGTTTCAACGCCGCGGCAGCGGCCTCGCGGACCTCGCGGTCGCTATCTTCCAGCAGTTCCTTCAGCGCCTCCGCCAGCGGACGCGCAAGCGCTCCCAACTTGCCCAGCGCCTCCGCCGTCGCCTTGCGCACCTGATTGTCGCCGTTCTCCAGGCCGCCGCGCAGGACGGGAATGGTCGTCTTGCCGTCCTTTGCGTGCTTCCACAGCCCGGCGGCTGCCTGCACGCGAACCTGAGCGTCGGCGTCGTGCAGCCAGCGGCGAAAAGCAGGCAGCAGGTTCCGCACGTTCTCCTCGCTCATGCTCGCCAGGACAGCCACGGCACTCGACCGGGCAGGAGCAAGCCTGCGCTCGGCGATCACCTCGGCCAGCAGAGCAGCGCTGGCGGCATTCCCCTCGATGACGGCGATGACCTCGGCCGCCAGCAGCCGGGCTGAGGGATCGCTCAACGCCGCTCGCAGTTGCGGCAATGCCTGTTTCGCTTCCGGCAGGAGCGCGAGCAGAGACGCCGCCTCGGCATGAGTGACCGCGCCGGAACGATCCAGCGCCCCGGCCAGCAGCGGGACGAGGTCCCTGGCATCAGCACCGAGTTGAGTGACGAAATGGAAGGTGGGCGAAATCGCTGCCCCACGCAGCAACTGGCCGTGGAGCAGGGACTTCACCAGAGGGGCCACGAATGCGGGCTGCGGATCGAGAAGCATAACCGACTCAAGCGCCTGAACGCGCAGGCCAGCGTCCTCGGCGAGGTCTTTCGCGATGGCAAGCAGGATCGGCGCGGCACGCTTCGCCTTCGGACCGATGCGTCCCAGCGCGAAGGCCGACGCGTGCCGCAGCGAAGGGCCGAACGGCTCCGACAGCGACACGGGATCGATGCGGAGTTTCCGGCGTTCCTGGAGCGTCTCCAGGAGCAGCGGCGTCGCCTCCTCGGCGTCGGGACCGATGAGGCCGAGCAGGTGGGCGGCCTCGGTGGCGCGGTAGTAGCCGTCCTGCGACGGGAACAAGCCGCGCCCATCGTCGGCCGGCCCGCTGTTGTTCCGCTCGCGCACCAGGGCCATGAGAGCGGGGACCGCGAGCCGGCCGAGGTTCGTCAGTTTGCTCTCCAGCGATGAATCGCCTCCGCCAAGCGGCTGTTCCTTCAGGGCCGCGATGAGGATCGGCACCGCTTCCGCCGACTGTCGATCGAGCCGGGCGAGCGCGCCGGCAGCAGCCAGACGAACGTCGGAATCCTCATCCTTCAGCGCCTTCCGCAGTGCGGGAATGGCGGCCTTCGCGCGCGGCCCGATCTCTCCGAGCGTGTCGGCCACGAGCGCCCGGCAGCCGGCGTCCTCGCTCGCCAGCAGACCCAGCAGCGCCGGCACGGCTTCCTTCGCCGCGGGACCGATTCGTGCCAGAGCCACGAGGGCCATGCCGCGGATGGAGCCGGGCGAGGTGCCTCCCAGCGTCCCATTGCCTCCAGCTCCCTGGAAGACCGCGGGTTGCGGATAAGGATGATACGGGATGTGGGCGTCGCGGTCCTTGAGGCTCTCGATCAACAGGGGGACGAGAGCAGACGCATCCGGCGGGCGCGTGGATAGCTCCTGAACGGTCATGCGACGCCATTCGAGGTCTGACTCTCGGAGCCATTCGCGCATGACCGGAGCGGCCAGTTCCGGCATTCCCAGGGCAATCAGCGAACGAGCCGCATCGTGGCGGAGATACTGGCTTTCGCCCTTGAGGGCCGACGTGAGCAGATCGAGAGTGGCCTTGCCGCGATCTCCCAGCAGGCCGAGCGCCTGGATCGCCTGTTGGCGCACGGGCGATTTCGCCGCCAGCCGATGCAGGGCGGCCAGTCCTTCCGGCCCCATGCGTCCGATGCGGGCCAGCATGGACGGCGTCTTTCCCGCGGGGTGTTTCTGACAGGCTTTCTCCAGGGCCGGGACGTACTCCTTCGCCTTCTCGCCCAGCCGCCCAACGATGGCAACGATCTGGCTGGCGACGATCGGAGAGCTGTCCTCGAGGGCGGCGATAAGCGCGGGAGCAGCCGCCTGCGAGTCCGCGCGCAGTCCCCGCAGCACATTAAGGACGGCGAGGCGGAGTGGATCGGGGCCTTCCTTGAACAACTCGATCAGCCGGGGGACCGTCGGTGCCAGGAATTGCACGGGAATCAACCGCTGTCCCTGCCTGGAGGTCTCTCTCATTTCATCGAACAAAACGTCCACGGCCTTGCGGTTGTCGGGAGCGAGTGGATAGAGCACGCGCGCGGCGATGCGACGCAACTGAACGTCGGCATCCTCCAGGGCCGCCTCCAGCGCCGGGATCGCCTTGCCGGCCTGGCGTCCCATGACGGCGAGCGCGAGCGCGGCTTGCCGGCGGCGCGGGAAGGTCTTCTGCTTGAGGAAGTCTCCCAGGCCGGCGGCGACTTCCGGCGGTCCGCTGAGGTCGAGAAGAGCAAGGGCCGTCAGCGCCTGAAAGCGGACGCGCGAATCGATGTCGCGGGCGGCGTCGCGCAGAGCAGGAAGAACGCGCGCGGCATGAGCACCAGGCGTACTCAGGGCCTCGGCGGCCGCGGCACGGACGGTGGCGCGCTCGGAATCCAGGGCTTTCAGCAAGAGCGGCAGGGCATCGCGGATTGAAATCTGCAACAGCGAGACCGCTTGCGCAGACAGTTCATCGTCGCCCAGCAGGCGAACCAGGGCCGGCGTCGCTTCGGAGCCAAAGAGTCCGAGCGCATGCCGGGCGACGGCGGACCGCTTCGGATCCTTGAGCCGCTCGATCAGCGTTGGAATCACGTCGCGCGCGGGAGCGCCGATCTGGGCGAGAGCGAGGGCGGCGACGGCGGATTGATCGGCGTCAGGATCGTTCAGCGCATCGCGCAGAATGGGCAGGACGGGGCCGGCCTCATGCGTCAGCCGCCACAGGTTGACGGCCGCGAGAAGACGAACGCCCGTGTCGCGATCCTTGAGGCCGGCCTGAAGGACTTCACGGGCTTCCCTGGCGAGCGGCTGGATGCTGGAGAGAGCGAGCAGAGCGCCGGCGCGGACTTGTGAATCGGCATCACTCGCGGCCTTGACCAGGACAGGGACGGCGGCGGAGCCGATGGAGGCGAGGGCGTTGACGGCGGCATTGCGCGGTCGGGCCGTGGGCATCCCGCCGTCTTGCAGCCCTTCCCCCGTGAGAGAGGGCAGTTCGAGGAACTCGTCTCGCAGCGCCTCGACGAGGGCCGGCGCTGTCGTCTTCGCGGCGGATCCGAGTTCCTGCAAGAGAAGGGCTGTTTCGAGGCGGATGGCCGGCGTCAGAGCGCGGAGCAGATCGTTGAGGACCGGCGTGACGACGTCTGCCTTCTGCCCGAGACGAAGAAGGGCGAGCGCGGCCTGATAGCGGACGTGTTCGTCACGATCCTTCAGGGCCGTTTGCAGAGGAGCGAGAGCAGGGGGCAGGGGAGGTCGTATCAGTCCGAGTGCGTGAGCCGCTCCGGCGCGGACGCGCGGCTGATCGCTGGCAAGGGCGTTGAGGAGGGCCGGGACAGCCGGGCGGCCGATGCGCGCGAGCGACTGAGAGGCGACGAGGCCGGCGGCACTGAGCGTGTTGGGGTTCGCCTGGGCGGGGCCACGTTCCTTGAGCATCTGTAACAGAGCAGGGATCGCTTCGCGGGCGTCAGGACCGAGTTCACCGAGGGCCGCGATGGCCTGGAGACGAAGGGGCAGGGCGGCGTCGGCGAGTTCTTGAGTCCACTCCCGAGCGGTTTTGCCCTGATACTGCGGAGCCTCGTCGGCCGCGGCGGGGGCGGCGCAGGCGAGGAGAAGAAAGAGTCCGCCGAGGCGTGGCGTCATGGTGCGGGTCCTGTTGCGACAGAGGAAGAGAGCGCTTGCGGATTCTAGCCTC
>JBBRIK010000175.1:0-7903 GCA_038221045.1 Gemmatales bacterium | reverse complement strand
CGATGCCAACCGCGGCGATCTGCTGCTCGGGTGGGACACCGATCAGTTCCCGACGGACCTCTACCTGACGACGGGAATCATGCTCGTGCTGCTCGATCAGGGCGGAGTGGCGCCGGGCGGGTTGAACTTCGACGCCAAGGTGCGCCGTGAAAGCTTCGAGCCGGTCGATCTGTTCCACGCTCACATCGGCGGGATGGACGCCTTCGCGCGCGGCCTCAAGATCGCGGCCAAGATCCGGGCCGAGGGTGTGATGAAGGACTTCGTCAAGAAGCGTTACGCAAGTTGGGACAGCGGCATCGGCCAGCAGATCGAGCAGGGCAAGATCGGCTTCGAGGACCTCGAAAAATACATGCTCGAGAAGGGCAATCCCGAGAAGAACGTGTCCGGCCGGCAGGAGATGCTGGAGAACATCCTCAACCGCTACGTCGAGACGGCGTGACGACTGAAGACGAATACTGCTTACTGACTGTGGAGCCTTTCCGATTGGGTTCGTTTGGGGAAGGAAGGATGACGATGACTATCCCGCTGCCACCCATCCCTGTACCCTTGCTCGACGATGGCGCTGGTGGATTGCGCGTGGGTGAAACGCGCGTCAGTCTTGAAAGCGTTCTTGCGGTGCGAGCTCAAGGGGGGACCGCCGAGGACATCGTCCAGGCGTTTGATACTCTCCCTCTGGCCGATGTCCATGCCGTACTGGCCTGGGCGCTGCTGCATCCCGAAGAGATCGCCGAGTATCAGGCCAGGCGCGAGAAAGAAGCCGCCGCAATTCGGTCACGCGCCGAGCAACTTGGCCACACTTCTCCGCCGGGCGAGTTGAAGGCGAAACTGCTCGCCCGTCAAGCCAAGGGACTGTCCCACGAGGCGGGCAATGCTTCGGTTTCTGACTGACGAAGACTTCGATGGCCGAATCACACGCGGGTTGCTCGCTCGTGAACCGGCCCTTGATCTCGTCCGCGTTCAGGATTCCGGCTTGATGGGAATCGACGACGCAGCCGTCCTTGCCTGGGCGGCTGCGAATGGGCGCGTTGTCCTCTCTCGCGACCGAAACACGATGACCGATGCTGCAATCCTGCGCATCTCCGCAGGCGATCCCATGATCGGGCTGGTGATCGTGGATTGGCGAATGGCGATCGGACTCGCCATTGATGAGCTTCTCATTCTGAACGGCTGCACTGAAATGGTTGAGTGGGACCGTCGGATTGAATACCTCCCCATGTGACTACGGAAACGCCACGGAGGCGGAATAGTAGTCCTTCATCTCTCGCTCGGTTCCTTTTCCCGTCGCGCTGGGTGTGTTGGTCCCCTCGGGTTCCCAGCCCGGCGGCACTCTCTGAGCTATGCTCCACCTGGAGGAGCAAGCATGTTCGCCGCGTTCTTCGCACAGGCCGCTCGATCACCCGGACGACAGCGAGTCTTTCGCCGTGCCGTCATCGCCCACGTCGCTGTGCTGCTCGCGCTCGTCGCCTTGCTGCCGCTGTCGCCGCGCGGCGGGACGCCGACGGTCCTGCTCGGCCAGTTCCTCCTCATCGCCGGCATTGTCGAGGGTGCCATCCTCGTCGGCTGGCGGCTGACGCAGTTGCCGAAGAGTCAGGCGCTCGAGTTCCTGCTCGTCAGTCCGTTGCGGCCGTTTCACGTCCTCCTCAATGAGGCGAGCGTCGGCATCGCCCTTGTCGCGCTTGTCACTCTCTCGGGCCTGCCGTTGCTGTGCCTGCTTGCCGCCTCGGGACTGCTGGCAACGACCGATCTTCTCGTGATGACCCTTCTGCCCTGGACGTGGGGCGCAATCGCCGGCCTCTTGCTCACCTGCTGGGCTTACGAACCGGCTCGCGTCCGTCGCTGGGGCGAGCGTGTCGTCATGGTCCTCGTCCTCATCTATCTCGTTGCCGGCGTTCTCGCGGGGGAGAAGTTGCAAATGTGGTTGCAGGGGCTTCCCGAAGCGATCGGCTATCCGCTCTATCGCGGACTGATCGCCTTTCGCGACTGCAACCCGTTCGGCGCCATGCGGGCCTGGACGGAGCAGAGAGTGGACGGCTCCTGGGAAGGTATGCTCGGCGTGGAGACGGGTTCGCTGCTGGTGTTGCTCGCCCTGCTGGTGCGGAGCGCCTGGCGGGTCGAACCGCATTTTCACGAACGGCACTATCAACCGGTGGTCTTGCGAAACGGCGACGAACGCGGACGTATCGCCGACCGGCCGCTGACGTGGTGGGCGGTGAAGCGTGTGTCGGAATACTCGGGCCGGATCAATCTCTGGCTGGCAGGAGGCTTCAGCGTCCTGTACGCCCTCTACAGTATCGCGGGAGAACACTGGCCGGGGTGGATGGGCAAGAGCGTCTTCGAGATCGCGGATCGCTTCCTCGGACTCGGCGGACTGGCGACGGCCCTCGTCGTCCTGGCTGCGGTGCCGGCGGCGTTTCAGTATGGATTGTGGGACCCGAGCATTCAGGATCGCTGCAAGCGGCTGGAGTTGCTGTTGCTGACGCGTTTGCAAGCGCGCGACTACTGGCACGCGGCGGCGATGGCGGCATGGAAGCGAGGTCGCGGCTACTTCACGATTGCGATACTGCTCTGGATGGCGGCTTTGTTTTCGGGACAGGCTGGACTCGACCGCGTCCTCGCTGCCATTGCAACGGGGGTACTGCTCTGGTCGCTCTATTTCGCGCTGGGGTTTCGCTCGTTCTCGCGCGGCGTCCATGCGAATGGCATGGGCATGCTGCTGACGGTCGGCCTGCCCCTGGCCACCGTCGGGCTGTATCGCCACGGCTGGGCGCTGCTCGGCTCGCTGCTGCCTCCCGGCAGCGTCTACGGAGCAACAGCGCTGACCGGCGCGGGATGGGCGCTGGGACCCGTGCTGGCCGCTCTGCTGGCGCTGCTTGTCACGCGTCAGGGGCTGCGTCACTGCGACGCGCAGTTGCGTCGCTGGTACGATCAGCACCAGGGACGCAAGGCGATCGCGTGAGGACTCGATCCTGCATCAGCGGGCGCACGGCGGACATACCGCCCCCTGCTGGTTCCAGCCCGTCGCCGCGGGAACCGGCACGCTTCCCGGAGAATAACAAGGCGTGGGGCAGCAGCATCCGGGCGACGCCTGGGCAACCTGGGGCGCTCCACACCAGCGATCGCGGAAGCCACAGCAGCCGGTCGAGATCGCGAGCGCGGCCAGCAAGACCGCCGTCAACCATTTCTTCGTTGGCATCTGTCCGTCTCCCCTTGGGCCGCGCCGTCCGGCTTCTGACGCCGTCCGGTCCCATGTCGTATTGACAGGGGAGAAATGCGATACCGACATCGCCCTTGCGAATCAAGGTCAGCTTGTGCGCGGAGGCGCCGCTTGCGGCTTTGCGGAAGATCGCTACGCCGCCAGCGGCAAGAAGGCGGCAGACGCTCTTGTACTTTTCCGCGAAAGCTGCTTCAATCCAGCCCCTTGTAATGCTTTCGCAAGGGAGGAGAACGGATTCTCATGCCTCGCTGGCTTCGCTGGTCGCTGATCGTTTTTATCCTCCTCATCGTCGGCGTCGCGCCGGTGGTCTACTACCGCGCCCACTACGCCTACGCCAAACGGCTGCGGACCGTCGTCCCCGGTGAGGTCTATCGCAGCGGCCAGTTGACGGCGGAAGGCTTCCGCGACGCCGTTCAACGCCTCGGCATCAAGACGGTCGTCAATCTTCAGGACGACTATCCCAGTCCCGATTTGCAACAATCGTTCTTCGCTCACGGGACGATCAAGGAAACGCAAGTCTGCCGCGAACTGGACGTCCGCTATGTGTTCATCGCGCCGGGCGTGCTGCCGCGCGATGCCGGACCCTCCCAGCGGCCGGAAGCGATCGAGGAGATGCTCAAACTCTTCGACAACCGGGCGAATTATCCGATCCTCCTGCACTGCAAGGCGGGACTGCATCGCACTGGCTGCATGGCCGCCATCTATCGCATGGAGTATCAGGGTTGGACGCCGGAACAGGCCGTCGAGGAAATGCGAACGAATGGCTTCGGCGATAAGGATTGCACTGCCGCCAACGACTACGTCTTCCAGTACGTCCTGTGTTATCGCCCTGGGATTCGCCAGGGGAAGCCCGCTCGGGTGACCCAGTCGGAACGTCCCATACCCGCGCCGTCTCATTGAGTAGTCCGAATCGTCCTTCCTTCCTCGAAGTCAGGAACGGAGGACTTCCCCGAACCCAGGACGGCCGGAAGTATGTTGACGATCATCGACCGCCAACTGATTCGCAACTACTTCAAGGGCTATTTCATCTGCCTGACCAGCTTGCTGTCGCTCTACATCGTCGTCGATCTGTTCACCAATCTGGATGACTTCTCGCATCACAACGGCGGCTTCGGCGGGACTGTCCGCATGATCGGCGTCTATTACGGTTACAAGGTCTGGCAGATCTTCGACCGGCTCTGCGAGGCGATCCTGGTCCTGGCCGCCACCTTCACCGTCGCCTGGATGCGGCGCAACAACGAGCAGATTCCCTTGCTCTCCAGCGGCGTCTCGACGCAGCGCATCGTTCGTCCCATTCTGATTAGCGCCACCTTGCTCATGAGCTTCAACATCCTCAACCAGGAACTGATCATTCCCGCGATCGGCATTAAGCTGATGTTCCAGCGAGACGATCCCAACGGCGAAAAGGAAGTGCAGGTCCGCGGCGGCTACGATCCCAACGGTATCCACATCGAGGGAGAGAGAGCGTTGCGCAATGGTCTGATCATCAAGAATTTTCGCTGCATGATTCCAACGGAAGTGATCGGCAGTCTCACGCACCTCTCGGCCAGCGAAGCGCGGTATGTCCCCCCTGGCGCAGGGCCGCGCAGCGGCGGCTGGGAACTGTCCGGCACGACGCCGGAGGAAGTGGAGGCCCCCGAGAACCCCGTCCTGGAGCAGATCGACAAGGGCAAGTTCTTCCTCAAAGTTCGCAAGGTGGATTTTGAAGCGCTTACCCGCCATCAGAACGCCTACCTGCTGTCCTCGACCTGGCAGCTGCATCACGATCTGGAATGTGAGGACGCGCGCCAGGGCGCCACGACGCTGGACCGCAAGAAAGCGGTGCTGTTCCATAGCCGGCTCACGAGGCCGCTGCTGAGCATCCTGCTGGTCGTGATGGGCCTGTCGGTCATCCTCGGCGATCAGAATCGAAACATCTATATCGGCGTCGGCATGTGCCTCGCCCTCTGCGGTGCCTTCTTCGCCGCTACCTACATCTGCCGCTTCCTGGGCGACAACAAGATGATCGCCCCTGCGCTGTCGGCCTGGCTGCCTGTCCTCCTCTTTGGCCCTTACGCCCTCGTCAAGTTCGACGCCGTCCAGACCTGAGGCACAATCCGCCTTCTCTTCCCGTTCCGCGCCGCCGTTGCAATCGGCGCGAATCGACCATTCTTTCTGCGAATGCGTGTCCCGAGACAAGTGCCTCGTTGACGCTGTTCCCGCACATAACCTATCATGCAAGATGATGGGGTCGCGGAAGCGCAGGAGTGCGATCATGGCCGATCCAGTACAGTTCGCGGACATCGTACAGCATCAGGTTCCCCTGGCGCCGTTCACCTATTTGAAGCTGGGCGGCCCCGCCGAGATGCTGGTGCAGCCGCGCAGCCGTGAGGAACTCGCGGCCGTGGTGAGGCACTGTTTCGAGCAGCGCTTGCCAATGCGCGTCCTCGGGAATGGTTGCAACCTTCTCGTCAGCGACGAGGGCGTCAAGGGCGTCGTCTTGCGACTGACGGAGCCGGCCTTCGCGCAGGTGACGGTCGAGGGACGAATCGTTCGGGCCGGCTCGGGCGCTGCTTTGTCGGCCCTGATTTCGCAGGCGGCGCGGCACGCGCTTGGGGGACTCGAAACGCTCGTCGGCATTCTCGGCACGGTCGGCGGCTCGCTCCGCTGCAACGTCGGCGACCGCTCCGGCGAGATCAGCCAGTTCGTCCGGCGCGTCGAGGTGATGGACACACGCGGCAGCGTTCACGTCCGCGAGCGCGACGAGATGTCCTTCGGCTATCACGCCAGCAACCTCGACGATCCGGTGTTGCTGTCCGCCGAGTTCGAGCTGGAGACGGACGATCCGGACGCAATCGTCAAGCGGATGCGGAAAGCGTGGATCGTGCGGAAGGCGGGCCAGCCGCTGTCGTTCCAGGCGTCGGAACGGATCTTTCAGAATCCGCGTGGACTCAACGCGGCGGCCCTGATCGAGCAGGCGGGCCTGGCTCGAACGCGCGTTGGAGGCGCGGAGGTAAGCGAACGCGACGCCAATTACATCGTCGTCCATCCCGGCGGGACCGCTCGCGACGTGCTGCGTCTGATCGAGCTGGTTCGCAGTAAGGTGCAAGAGCGGTTCAACGTCGATCTGGAACTGGAAATAACTGTCTGGTGAACCATGCGATCTCTCATTCTGCCCACTCTCGGTCCCGTCGGTTTAGTCTTCCTCTTCGTGACGGGCGTTGTGGCTCTCGGCCGGGAGGCCGAACAGTCGCTGCGAGCCGGCGCGGACTACCGCACGCCCTTTGCCGAGGTCGCCTGTGCTCCTCCAGCCGCCCTGTCGCGCGAGGCGTTCTTACGCGAAGTGCAATACGAAGCGGACTTACCCGACGAGTTAGATCGTCTCGACTCCCGGCTGACCGAGCGGCTGCGGAACGCCTTCGCGCGTCATCCCTGGGTCGAAAAAGTCGAGCGAGTCGAAGTTCGGCCTGACGCGATCGAGGTGAGACTGTCCTACCGCGAGCCGGTGCTGGCCGTTCGCGGCGCCGAGCGGACGCAGGCCGTCAGCGCGGCCGGTGTGTTACTCCCGCGTGCAGCCGTCTCTCCCGATTTACCGTTGTTGAAGGGGAGCGACGTGGTCCCCGCGGGAAGGGCGGGCGAGGAGTGGGGATCGGCGACGGTCGAGTCGGCCGCGCATGTCGCCACGCTGTTGCGGCCACATCGCCGGCAAGTGCCCGTGGTGGCCCTGGAGTTCTCGGGCAAGGAACTCGTGCTATGGACGGCGAACGGCTCGCGCATCGTCTGGGGCCAGCCGCGCGAGAACGAGGAAGAGCCATCGGCGGACCTGAAATGCGGCCGGCTGGTGTCCCTGCTCGAACACGCTGCCCAGAGTGAGTCGCCCGTGGAAATCGATCTGCGGCGCAGTTCGGGTGCCACGCATCGCGTCTTGCTGGTCACGGCCGACAACGGCGGCACGGAGAAGTGAGCCGATGATTCAGGTGAGCGATCACGCCGAGGGACTGGTGTTGTCCGTCCGCGCCCAGCCGCGAGCGCGGAGGCCGGGCGTCCAGGGAGAACAAGGAGGGGCGCTAAAAGTGGGCGTCAGCTCCCCGCCGGAAGATGGCCGGGCCAACCAGGCACTGATCGAGACGCTGGCCGACGCCCTGGGGCTTCGTCGCTCCCATATCGAACTGCTGGCCGGTCAGACCTCACGCGACAAGAAGTTTCTGATTCGCGGCGTCAGCCGCGCCGACCTGGAACAACGCCTGACCGCACTGCTCGTCAACTCCCGGTAAACTCTCTCACAATCAACTCGATGTCCGGCCCTTCGTGACGCCGTACTGCCAGGGCGATCTTATGTTGGGGCGTCGGAACGATGCGCTCGAATTGCCACGTTTGCGGGTTGTCGCCGATCTCCGGCGCGAACGACGCCTCGACGGGGCCGACGTGAGGAACGCCGGAGAGCCAACGGAACGTGATGCCCTCGACAGGAAGCAGCAGCCCGAAGCCACGCGCCTTGAGATAGGCTTCCTTGAGGGTCCAGTAGTCGAGAAAGGCTCGTTTTCTCTCCTGAGGAAGCACGTCTCGGAAGCAGGCCAACTCTTCACCTGAAAGGCAACGCTGGATCAGGTCCTCGCCGATGTCCCTTCCTCGCCGATTGATTTCCTCGGCATCGACCCCCACTTCACGGTCGCGAGCCACGATGCAGGCGGCCAGTCCCGACGTATGGGT
>JBBRIK010000174.1:0-7939 GCA_038221045.1 Gemmatales bacterium | reverse complement strand
AATTGTTGTAACTTTTTCCGCGTGGGGGGGACTTTGACCCCTTTTGGGCGACTTAACAGGGTCACCCCGCCCCCCCGCTCGCCAGGAGAATGTTGGCCGGTTTCAGATCGCGGTGTACGATCCCGCAGCGGTGGGCGGCATGGATAGCACGGGCCAGCGTTTCCATAAGGCGCGCAACATCCCGAGGCGGCTGCGGCGTGCCGTGGAGGTGTACGGCCAGACTGCCACCGTCCACGAACTCCAGGGAAAAGTAGGACTGGCCATTGTGTTCGCCGATTTCATACACCTGAACGATGTTCGGATGCTGCAAACGAGCCACGGCCTCCGCCTCGCTCTGGAAACGAGCCAGTTGCTCAGCACTGGCCTGCACGCCCGCCAGGATCATCTTGAGAGCGACCAGCCGTTTCAGGCGGACGTGTCGTGCCTTGTAGACAACGCCCATGCCGCCGCGTCCCAGTTCGCCGAGGACCTCGTAGCCCGGAATCGACGGCTGACCAGATGCAAACGCCGCGGGAGCAGCATCAGCCCGCAGCCCGGATTCACTTCTCTGGACGGTTCCAGGTGCAGTCGGGGCCAGCGAGGGTGAGGAGTCGATACGAGCAGCGACGAGTGCGGACGGGGCTGGTTGAGGCACCGGAGGGCTGTGTTCAAAAGTGGCTTCTTGAGGTTCAGGATCGCGCACGGGCATTTCCTTCGGCTCTCTCCATGAAGCAGAACAAATCGTAGCCTACCAAGGCTACGCTGGGCACGCAAGCAAGCAATTTCGGATTTGCTGTGAGGCAGTGGAAAGGGCGAATGTTGCCCATCGGGGTCGAAAAGGGGGTCGAAAAGGTGTCAGACACCGAAACCATAAACTCTGATCCATGAATAGGTTGCGTCACCATCGCTTCCCTCTGGAGGGCACGCCCGATCCTGCCCCGCCTTCGTTTTCCTCGATCATGTCCTCGTCCGGCCCAACGATGGGGAAGGCCCCACAGTGCGGGCAAGGCCGATGCAGAGCGAGCAGTGCCTTGATGTCGCGGCAGATCGTCGCAGGGGATACCCCCAGCACCCTGGCGATTGCCCTGACCGTCCCACGCTTTTTGAGGGGAAAACGGCCCAGCAGCCGGCTCACCTTCGCTCGGCGGTACATCGCCAGGCTTTGCCTCCCGTGGTTGTAGTGACGTCGGCCCCCGGCACGACGGGCGGCCTCGTCTGGGCTTGTCGGAGCACTCCATTTTTTGTTTCTCACTTATTATCACCACCTCGTTTCACGCTTATTAGCAGTTCACCGTCTCATTTTACCCGAACCCGCGAAGAAAAGGGCCATCGGCGGGGTTTGGGCATTCGACCCGCCAGACCGTTTCGGCACGCTCGAAGCGTCAGCGTTATCTCTCACCCGTCTCTCCCCGGCGTGGTTTTTCTGGAGGAAAGGCAGCATCCGCACCCATCGTCTCGCCATCGAGCGACCTGGCCTCGATCCGACGCTTACCTTCGCTTGCTCTTCCCCTCTCGGTCAGCGTTCGGCTTTCCGTTCCGGTTCACCGGCTGGCACTTGATTTGTCTGCGAAGCCGCTCGATCCGGTCCCGCCTGGCCTCCTCCCGGTTCCGCCGGTCTGCCTGTAACTCGCTGCTGCGGGACAGGGGAAAACACAGCGTCTACGTCAATCCCGCGAACAGCCAGCCGTTTGCCGTGCAACTTCTTTGAGCGCACCGCGATCACTTTGCCACTCCTCCGGGGGTGTGGCAGCGACTTAATGAACGAATTATGCTCCATGCTAATGGATGAACGCTGCGCCGTGCTGAACGAATTACTACACGCCTCCATATTCCATCAAGACGCATGTTTACTGGCGGGTTTGAAGCAGAATTGCCCCGGACGTCACGCGAGCTTCCGAGGAGCCGATGGAATGGGCGAAGAAGGAAACGTCAGCGGGCGAATGCGCTCCAACACGCCAGCGCTCCGCCGGCCGCGCCCAGTGACACCGCGAGGGCCAGCTTCAGCCAGGGAATCCAGGAGCTACGCCTGGGGCGTTCTGGTTCAAGCGGCGTCCGTCGCGCTTCCGACAGCGCTCCCCGCAAGTCGCTCGGCGACGCCTCGAGCGGCGTCTCGGCGCTGGCCAGCGCGGCGCCGGCCGTTCGCGCGCCAAGGTTGATCGACGACAGCGAAAGGGAGTGAACCGAACTCGGCCGGCTGGTGCGCAGGTTGAGGCTGCTCGAAGTCGCGGAGGTGATGCCCGTCGCTGGCCCCTGGGCCGCCGGACACAAGCGCGGGATCTCGGTCTCGGCCGGCGGAGGCAACTCCAGGGCGATCCACGGCATCAACGCCTCGACCAACTCGCCGGGGTTCTGGGGCCGCAGTTCCGGCGTCTTGGCCATCATCCGATTGATCAGCTCCGCAACCTCTGGGGGCAGGTCGGGCCGCAACTGCTCGATGGGCGTCGGCTGGCGCAACTGATGCCACATAAGTTTCTGCGTCATCGATCCGGTTGGGAAAGGAGGCTGGCCGGTCAGCAGGAAGTAAAACGTCGCGCCGAGGCTGTAGATGTCGGCGCGGGTGTCGGCCGCCTGGCTGTTGACCGCTTGCTCCGGAGCGATGTAGTCGGCCGTGCCAAGGATGCTCTTGTCGTTATAGTGCTGCGTGATGTTGTCCGCGCGGGTGTCGAACAGCGAGGCCAGCGCCAGACGCGCAAGGCCCATGTCGAGGATCTTGACCGTGCCATTGCGATCGAGGACGAGATTGCCCGGCTTGATGTCGCGATGCACCATGCCGGCAGTCTCTTGCACATATTGCAAGCCAAGGGCCGCCTGGCCGATGTAGTGAGCCGCCCGCTCAATGGTCAATGGGCCGCCCCGCGTCACCAACTCCTGGAGCGTCGCGCCGTCAACGTACTCCATGACGAAATAGTGGATCCCGCCCGCACAATCGATGTCGTGAGCGCGAACGACATTGGGATGCGACAGCAACGCGGCGGAGCGCGCCTCGCGGTAGAAGCGCTCACGGGTCGTCGGGTTCTCCGCCTGCTCGGGAGGCAGCACCTTGAGGGCGACGCGATGACGCATCAGTCGATGTTCGGCAAGGTAGACTGCCCCCATGCCGCCGCGGCCAATGCGTTCGAGGATGCGATAATTGCCGAGGCTGAAGCCCTTGTACTTGCCCTTGAGCAGCTGCTCGGCGTGGAAGTTGGTCAGCAGGCCGTCCTCGACCATGCGCCGCGCCAGCCGATACGGCTGGTCGGGGACCGAGGCTCGTCTGAGCGCCGTCCAATATTCGTCCAGCCGCGACGATTCGACGAGATGGCTTTTCTGAACCAGTTCGACAAAGGCATCAGCGTTCGCCGGGAGTACTGCGGGCATGTCACGCTTTCATATTCAGGACGGGGGTGGATTCACCAGAACTATAGCTCACGCTTTCGTGCCGCTTGCGGCTTTGCAGGAGACCGCCAAGCCGCAAGAGGCCGGAAGCTATTTCTTCGGCCCCGCCGCGCTGATGGCCGCGTCAAATACGGGAAAGCCTTCACCCGACTCGGCGTCGCGCACATTACCCGTCGGTGAGGGGAAAACGCGCGATGCCAAAAACTTGAACTGCTCCTGAACGACCGCATCCCAGACCAGCGTTCGCCAGATTGGCTCACCCTGGCCATACGGCGTTACTTCTCGCACTCCCGCCCAGCTTCGGTCATCGAACGACGGCTCCTGCCAGCCTGGCTTCGCCTGCGCGGACGATTTCCAGGTCAGATCGCTGGCGAAAGTTCGCGTGAAAATGCCCGAACCATTGTCGTCCAGTTCGGCCAACACTCCCGCGCGTCCAGCGCGGCCCTTGACCTCGACCGCCAGCACATTCTCGCCCTGGTGCAGATATCGAGCGACGTCGAACGACTGGACGCGCCGCGTCCGTTCGCTGAATGCTCCCTGGCCAACGCGCTGACCGTTGATCCAGAACACGAACGACTCGTCCGCCGTCAGGCTGAGGGTCGCTCGCGTCGGCGTATTCTCCAGGGTGAAGTGCTTGCGCAGACGCAAAGGGGCTGCCTCGCTTCCCGGCTCGTTGCTCCAGATCCACACGGCCGGCGTCCGGGGCGGCTCCGACTTGAAGCCCTCCGTCCAGGCCAGCGTCTTGACGCGCTCGAAGCGATTGCCGTTGAGGACCAGCCGGCTTCCGTCAGGATGCGGCGTCTGCTCGAACCGCAACCCCGTTCGCTTGAGATCGCGGAAGACATTTCCGGTCAGCGTCAACTGTACCGGCAGCGGCACACTCGCCTTGCGATAGAGGACGCCGTCATCCAGACCGGTCAGTTCGCATTGATGGACCTGCAACTCGACGACCGGACCGCTGACGGCAATGCCCACTTTGCAAGGAGCCAACAGCTTGCACTCGCTGACGCGGATGTGCTTGCTCGGCTGATCCAGGAGCGAATCGAGCAGGACGCCCGCCTCGGTTTCGCGAGCCGGCAGAGTAAGCAGCCGTTGCAGCAGCACCGGGTCGTTCTCCTCAGCCGTCGCGGAGGTCAGTCGAACGCCGCTGGCGCGAAAGCCTTGCAGGCTCAGGTCCGCGAGAGTCAGCCCTGACGATGGCCCGGAGATCGTCACCAGATGCTGGACGACGTCCTTGCCATCGAGCGTGAAGTTGCGGATGCTCAGTGCCGACACGGCCGACAGATGGATCAGCGAGGCAATGTCCGTCTGTCCCGCCGGCGGTTGCCAGACGACGGGCTTGCCGTCTGGGTTCTTGCCGGTCAGGGTCACGCCGCGTGCCAGCGTGCCGCCGCTTTCCAGCCGCAGGACTTCCTCCCAGAACGGCTCGCGCACCTCGACTGTGTCGCCCGGACGAGCAGCCCTGAGCGCTTCCGCGATGCTTGCATAGGTCGTCCCCTTACCCGAATGATCGACGACGAGGGTCCGCTGGGAGGTGAGAGGGAACTGCTCCGGCGATGTGTTTCCGAGCATCGACATGCGCATGAAATAGCCTGCCGTGGCCCCCAGCGCCAGCACGACGCTCAGATAGACGATCCGTCCGGCCCGGCTGCGGCGTGGCACTCGGGGCGGATCGACTGCCGGCGCGGCGGGACTGGGCGTCGATTCGAGGGCCGCGCGGACGCGGGCGGTCGATTCTTCGTCCGTGAGGCGGCGAGGCGTGGCGTGATTGGCGCTCGGTGCTGCCGCGGGCAAGGCGATGACCGCCTGCGTGGCGACTCGCGCTGCACGACCGTTGTCGCGCGGTGACCGTCCTCCCGCAGGGGAGCGGCCACCGGAGCCGCCTTCGCTCAGGCCGGCGCGGACGGCTGGACACAACTGCGGAATCTCGCTGTCCTCCGGCGGAGCGATGGGCGTCTGCACCCACGGCTCCAGGGCCGCGATCACCTCGGCCGGCGACTGATAGCGGTCCTCTCGTTCCTTCGCCAGCATCTTCATGACGATCGCTTCCAGTTCCGCCGGCACGTCGGGACGAAGCTCTCGGATGGAAGTCGGCTGCCTGTCCTTGTGCCAGATCAGCTTCTGGGCCACGCGCCCCTCGGGGAACAAAGGCTGGCTAGTCAGCAGGAAGTAAAACGTCGCGCCGAGGCTGTAGATGTCCGCGCGGATATCGACGTCATGACTGTCCATCGCCTGTTCGGGCGAGACGTAATCGGCCGTGCCGAGGACGTTGTTGTCGTCGTACTGGAGCGTCAGCAGGTCTTGCGTGTCCTCGAAGAACCGGGCCAACCCCATATCGAGGATGCGAATGACTCCAAGCCGATCAACGAGCAAATTGGCCGGCTTGATATCGCGATGGATTAGCCCTTGCTCAAAGGCATGTTCGAGTCCGTGAGCGGTCTGGTAGATGTAATGGCAGGCGCGATCGATCGAGAGCCTGCCTGTATGGCGGGCCACCAGATGCTGCAAGTTGACGCCATCGACATAATCCATGACGAGATAGTGCAACTCGCCGTCCTGATCGATGTCGTGCGCCCGGACGAGATTGGGATGATCGAGAACGCCAGCGGCGCGAGCTTCACGATAGAATCGCCCCAGCGCCGCGGGATCGCCGGCTTTGGTGGTCGGCAGCACCTTGACGGCGACCTTGTGCTTCATCTTGAGATGTTCGCACAGGTAGACGCTGCCCATGCCGCCGGCCCCGAGACGTTCGAGGACTTTGAATTTGCCGATGGTGTAGCCGCGCCACTTGCCCTGGAGCAGCTGCTCCTTCTGAAAGGTGGTGATGAGACCATCGTTGAGGAGGGCCTGAGCGAGTTCGGTGGCGGTCGCGGCGGGCTTTTTGCGTTCTTGAAGATAGGCGTCGAGGCGCGCGGCTTCGACGAGGTTGCTTTTGCGAATCAACTCGACGAGTTGTTCGGTCGAGAGTGGTGCCGGCATGACAGCGGCCTTTCGCGTTGACACGTCGAGGGGACGCGGGGCATGACCAAGGCGACGGACCCTCTCCGCAATCGCCGGACGAGTGCCGGCAACCGCAGCCTGGATCGCTGGACGGGAAAGGCGTCAGAGGCGCATTCGCGCCGATAACATGAGCGTCACGCCCCTGGCTGTTTGAACCATAGGTCGTGGGGAGGGGATGTCAAACGGGAGGTGTGGGTTTCTCCACCGCTTGCGGCTTAGCGGGCAACGTGCTAAGCCGCAAGCGGCGAAGAGAGGCGATCAGGATTCGCCCAGCAGGGTCGGCACCTTCTCGCGCAACAGTTCGATTTCCTGAATGGATTCGCCGAGATAGGCAAGCAACTTCAGATCGTCGCGTGTGACAGTGCCGCCGGAGAAGAGCCAGGCGCGAACGCGGAACAGCTTGTAGAGCTTCACCAGTTTGCGATCGCTGATGAAGATGCGATCCTCACGCATCAGCGTTTTCACGAGACGCTGGAACTCGTCAAAAACGTCGGCGGGGAAGAAGACCTGGCGGTCGTTGTGTTCCTCGTTACGGCCCGCGCGATGCTTCTTGCCGAACGTCTGCGTCAGGTAGCGATTCGCCTTGATGATGTCCTCAAGCGAGGCGTGGCCCTCGATCCACGGCTTCTGGTTGAGACCGCGATAAACCTCGCCCTGAATGCCCATGTCGATCAACTCGTCGAAGTGATGCTCCGAGACGGATCGGCTCTCGGCCTTCAGGCAGAATCGGTCCTTCAGCGCCGCCAGTTCCGCCTGTTCGGGAATCTCGTTCGTCGCCGCGAAGAGTACCCGCAACGGCACCGGTGTTGGCACGCCGTCCTGGTAGAACTTCTTCTCATTGATGATGGTGAGCAGGATGTTCAGGATGGCTGAGTTCGACTTGAAGATCTCGTCGAGAAAGGCCAGTTTGACGGTAGGCAGTTTGCCCTCGACGCGGCGAATGTAAGCGCCGCCTTTCAGCTCGCCGATGTCGATAGGGCCGATGATCTCCGACGGTTCCGTGAAGCGCGTCAGCATGTACTCGAAATAGTCCTTGTCGGCCATTCCGAGCGCGTCCTTGAACTTGAGGACGAGATCGGACTTGGCTGTCCCGGGAGGGCCAACGAGCAGCAATGGCTCCTGGGCGACGGCAGCCACCATCATCAGGTCGATCAGTTCCTGCTTCTGAACGAAGAACCGGCCGAGCGAGGTGCGGAAGCGCGTGAGCTTCTTGCGCAGTTCTTCCGCTTCTTCCTGGAGCTGCTCGTAGGTCCACTCTTCGCGGTTGTTCGCGTCGGTACTCGTCTTCGTCGCCATCGTCAACCTCGGAGGCCGCGTGCGGCTTGGCGGCGCCCAAGACCGCTAAACCGCAAGCGGCGAGAAAGTGTCTCAATCACCCGCGCGCCGCATGGAAATCGCGATGCAGCCGGCGGCGCACGATGTATTCATCGTCATCGAGCCAGCGGCGCGCGTTGGCACCGAGCGTCTGGTCCTCGCCCGCGATCGCCAGGACGACTGACTCCACGATGTCGAGTTGCAGCAAACTATAGTACTTGCTCGTCGTCATCATATCGCGGATGTTCTTCAGGTCGTGGAACAACTCCAC
>JBBRIK010000173.1:0-7976 GCA_038221045.1 Gemmatales bacterium | reverse complement strand
GCGATGGGTTTCAGCTTCGAGAACTTCGACGCCCTCGGCAGTTGGCGGACCCAGGACGGCAAGTTCGCGATTGATCCGGCCGGGACGTTGCCGGGCGGCGAGACGTTCAAGGGAGCGAAGGACCTCAAGAGCATTCTGAGGAAGCGTTCCGAGGCGTTCGCTCGCTGTCTGGCGGAAAAAATGCTTACCTACGCGCTGGGACGCGGGGTAGAGTATGTTGATAAGTGTGCCGTGGATGACGTCGTCGCGGGGCTGAAGAAGGACGACTACAAGTTCTCGCGTCTGGTTCTGGAGATCGTCAAGAGCGATCCATTCCAGAAGCGGCGCGGGAAGTGACACGACCGCCGCTTGCGGCAAGAAGGGGAGCTTTCTGATGGAATCCATCAGCCGTCGTACTGTGTTGCGAGGTCTCGGCACCGCTCTGGCGCTTCCCTGGCTCGAATCGATGCTGCCCGCCGCCGCCGACCCTGCCAAGGCAGTCCTCGCCAGCGCGTCGCCGAAGCGCATGGCCTTCATCTACGTCCCCAACGGCGTTCACATGTCGGAGTGGACCCCGGCGACGACGGGCCGCGACTGGGAGTTGCCCGGACTGCTCGAGACGCTCAAGGACTTTCGTAAGGACTTCTCGATCCTGACCGGCCTGACGCTCGACAAGGCCCGGCCCAACGGCGACGGCCCCGGCGATCACGCTCGCGCCATGGCCGCGTTCCTCACCGGCCGGCAGCCGCGCAAGACGCATGGGGCCGACATCAAGGTCGGCATGTCCGTCGATCAACTGGCCGCGCAGAAACTCGGAGAGACGACCCGCTTCCCGTCGCTGGAGATCGGCTGCGATCGCGGCATGCAGGCTGGCAACTGCGATTCGGGTTACAGTTGTGCTTACTCTGCCAATCTGTCGTGGCGCAGCGAATCGACGCCCCAGCCCAAGGAGATCGACCCGAAGCAGGTCTTCGAGCGGCTCTTCTCCAGTGAGAACCTCAAGGATGCGGCCGCCGCCCGCGCTCGCCGGGAGCGCTATCGCAAGAGCATCCTCGACCTCGTCGCCGAGGACGCCAGCGATCTGAAAAAGAACCTCGGCATCGCCGATCAGCGCAAGCTCGACGAGTATCTGTCCGGTGTCCGCGAAGTGGAGTTGCGCATCACGCGCGCCGGCCAGCAGGTGAAGGAGACGCCTCTGCCGAAGGGCATAGTCAAGCCGGCCGGGGTGCCGAAGCACTACGAGGAACACATCCGTCTGCTGACCGATCTGATGGTGCTGGCCTTCCAGGGCGACGTGACCCGTGTGGCCTCGTTCGTGTACGCCAACGAGGGCAGCAATCGCGCGTATCCCACGCTGGGAGTGCCGGAGGGACATCACGACCTGTCGCATCACGGCGGCAACAAGGACAAACTGGCGAAGATCAAGAAGATCAATCAGTTCCACCTGACCCAGTTGGCCCATCTGCTGGGCAAGCTCAAGAGCATCAAGGAGGGAGAGGACCGGACCCTGCTGGACAGTTGCATGCTCGTCTATGGATCGGGCAACAGCGACGGCAACCGTCACAATCACGACGATCTGCCGATCCTGCTTGCGGGCAAGGGCGGCGGCACGCTCAACCCCGGCCAGCATCTGCGTTTCCGCCGCGACACGCCGCTGATGAACCTCTATCTGTCGATGCTCGATCGTGTCGGCGTCAAGGCATCGTCGTTCGGCGACAGCACGGGGCAACTGTCGGGGCTGTGATCCTGGCCGCTTTACCAGGAGTGAGAAAAGCCATGCCAACGGAAGAAAGCGCTTCCCTCACTCTGGACGAACGGCTGGAGTTGGCGAATCGTCTTTACCGCGAGTATCGCACCCGGTGCTTCTGGCACTCTCCGCCCGATCTGATCATCACCGAGGAGTTGATTCCCTTGGTAATCAAAGGGCTGCGAAAAGACGGCGGGCGCTCAGGCTTCATCCTGGCGGGGAAACTTCAGTCGAGTTGACGAGGCTGACCTCCTCTGCGAGAGAATTGCCAAATGCCTCTCACGCCCTTTCAGAAGGAAGTCGCCCGTGTCCTGGCGGCAAACCGGAATCCGGAGAGTCATCTCGCCGGGGGGGCCGTCATTAACCGTGAGGAAACCAGTCTTCGCTACTCCCACGACTTCGATATCTTTCACGACGCAGCGGAAAGCGTCGCCCTCTGTGCGGAAATCGACGAACGTGGGTTGAGGGCGGCTGGCTATTCCGTCACCTGGTTGCTTCGTCAACCCGGTTTTTACCGAGCGGAAGCGAAACGCGGTGACGACGCCCTTCTTCTCGACTGGACGAACGACACCGCTTTCCGCTTCTTTCCTGTCGTCCCGGACGAAGAATCTGGGTACTGTCTGCATCGGGCCGATCTCGCTATCAACAAGTTTCTCGCGCTCGCCGGCCGTGCCGAATTTCGTGACTATCTCGATATCCTTCAACTCGACCAGACCTATCTGAGTCTTGGGGCTATCGCCTGGGCCGCATGCGGGAAAGATACCGGGTATACCCCAGCCCTGCTCCTCGACATGGCGAACCGCCACTCCTGCTTTAGAGACAGTGATGTCAAAGGCGAACATCTGGCTCGTGCCATCGACCTCAGAGAGCTAAAGAAACAATGGCTTGAAGCGCTTGCGCGTGCCGAGAACCTCTTTTCGCGGCTGCCGGCGGAAGAGTTGGGCTGCCTCTACCTCGATTCCGAAAACCGACCGATGACCCCCAACCCGGATCACACTGATTTTCGCAGTCTGAAGCGGCATCAGGGTAGTGTTCGCGGAGCCTGGCCCACGCTCTCGCGAAGGGCAGGAGGTTGATCTGGACGTGACGCTCAACTGAAGAAAGTGATGGGCAAGCGTTTCTCCTGACGCCGTTTGGGGAGGCCTTGCAGCGTCGGGGCGGCCAGCAACGCCGCCCACGCCCACGCGGGGACCTCTTCCGACCCGCTCTCCATCTCGATCCGCGCCTCTTGCGGAGGAGAATCGAGGACCGACGCCTGAGAGAACCAGTCCAGCGCCTCGGTTTCCAACTCCTCTTCTTCCGGTACGACGTCCGTACCGGGAGATGTTCCATCGCCAATGACCGTGTCGATCAGGGGAGGCGTCTTCTTTGCCTTCTTGAGCAGGTCTGGATCGAGCTTGCCCTCTGTTTGCATCTGGTCGATCAACAATTCACCGACCGGCGGATTCACGTCCAGAAGCCAGACCACGTCCATGTTCAGAGTCTCATCCGGCGGCTTGTCCGAGGAGCCGGACGCTGCCGATCCAGCCGCGGCATTGCCGCCGGTGCTGGCGTTGCTGGCATCGTTCGTGTTCACATTCTGCCGCAAACTCAGCGACGATTCGGCATTTTGCACCACCGACGACTGGCTCGACGTCAATCCCAGCGACAACTGGACGTCGCTGCGAAGCGTCACGGTGCTGGTCGTCGCTCCCGGCCCCGCGCTCGCATTGCTGACTGTCGTCGTCTGTGTGTTGGGCGTTGCGATCGGCATGTCGAAGACGGTGCCGAACAGGAACGTCACGCGCGGGAAACTGAAGGCGTCGAGAACGTAATGGAGTTGGCCGCCGATGCGCTCCGGCGGCTTGTTGCCGCTGGAGCGGACCGGTTGCCACGACTGGCCGTTGAAGTAGAACAGCTCGCCCTGTCCGGTCGGATCGTTGACGTAGAGATCGACACGATCGGTTGGACCGCTTCTCGGGGCGTAGACGTCGAAGAAAGCCGTCCCGCGGAAGGGCACTCCCGTTGGGTTGCGCAGATAATCAGCGAGCGTGAAGACCGAGTCCGGCGAACCGGGAGCGTTGTTGGAGAACGCGGCCTGCGAGACGAAGTTCGTCGATTGAGCAGTCGTTGACTTCGACGGCGAAGCCGCCTGGCTCGTCGTCTGACTCACCAGCGAGTAGACCGACACCGTCGCCGTGCTGGTCAGGCCGCGACTGTCCATGACCGTGTAGGTGAAGGTATCGCTGCCGGTGAAGTAGATGCTCGGCGTGTAGGTGAGCGTTGTCGGCCCTGTAAGGTTGACGCTGCCCGTCTCGCCCGTGTTGAAGCCGATGATCTGGAGCGGCCCGCCGTCGAAGGCGAGGTCGTTTTGCAGCACCGGCACGTTGACCGCAACACCCGGTTGCGGGTTCGGCAGCGCCAGGAAATCTTCACCCGCCTCTGGTCCCTGCGTCGCCCCCTTGAGTGTGTGGGGATCGGCCGTCGTCACCTGGGTCGCTTGCAGCTTTTTCAGGAAGACGGCCGAGTCGATCTGCCCCCGCGTCGCGTCATCGCCGACGTCGAACAGCGACAGGAACAATCGATACTTCTGGCCCGCCACCACGTCATGACCCGCACGGAGCAAGGGAGTGGCGGCATTGTAGCCGGTCCCGGTCAGCGTCACGACGCGCGAATCGCTGAAGAAATTGCTGCGGACCGTGAGCGCCTCCTGAGCGGCAGTCTGCGTGTCATAGGCGAAGTTGTACCGGTCGATCACCTCGCCATCGACCGGATTGAGGCTCCAATCCGGCGTGCTGGGAGCCGAGGCAAAGTCGTACAACTCGGCGATGAAGGCGTCATTCGCATTGCGGCCCAGCGAGTCGGGATACTCGTTCGACAGGAAGGAGAAGTCGAACGACAGGAAGTTGGCGTTGCCCGGCAGGATGGTCAGATCAATCTGAAGGATGGTCGCGTCGTAAGCGCCAATGCGATTGCCGCCGAGGCGATTGCCGTTATCGACGCCGGACAGCGTTCCATCGAAGGCGACGTCGGTGCTGCCGGTCGAGAGATAGAGGAAGCCGTCTGGCCCAAAGGCGTTGTTCGGAGGAACGACGCGGACGGCCTTGGGACCGCCGAGGTTGATGAACTTCGCGTCCTGGATAGTGACCCCAGACGATTGAATCGCCGTCTTGATCGCCGAGAGGGTCGGCACAGGCGCAATAGTGACCGTCACCTTCGATGGCACCATATTGGCACCGTCCGTTACCATAAAGGTGAACGTATCCGTGCCTGTGCCTGTCATCGGCGGTGTGTAAATCAGGCTCTGCTTGTCAGCACTGATGGCGATGGAGCCGATCACCGGACCGCTGGGAGTAACGGATCCATCGACGATCATCAGGGTGTCGCCGTTGGCGTCCTGATCGTTCAGTAGGACGGGAATCGTGACCGGCTGCCCCTCGGCCGTCGTGGCGACGTCATCGACGGTCAGCGGCCGGAAGTTGCCGGCGGCGTCGCCGAGATAGCGGAAGACGGCGAAGCGAGTAGGCCCATTCGTCGTGGTCACTCCTGAACCCGCGACGACGAGCCGGCCCAGGCTGTCCGTTGTCACGTCAAAAGCCTTCGCGGAGCCGGCGGTAAGGAAGGTGCGTATCAAGCCGTTGGAGCCGAACGTCTTGTCGAGCAGTCCCGTCGATGTCAGGCGGGCCAGACCAAACGCATCCTGGCCGGCGAAGTTCGCGCTGCCGGCGAGGACGATCCGCTGCTCGCCACTCACCGTTTCCAGGGTCAGACCAGACGCCTGATCGTTCCCCGCGCCAAACTCCTCGAGAGATACCAGGCCGGTTCCCGCGCTGCCGAAGGACATGTCGAGCGAGCCATTCGCGAGAAAACGGGCGGCGAGATAGTCGGTGTCGCCGTTGTCCGTCGTCGTGAACCCGGCCACGACGAACCTGCCCATGCTGTCAATCGCGATCTTGTTCGCGCCATCCGCGTTTCCACTCACGTTCACACGCTGGATGCCCGGCGTCGGACCGCTCGCGTTGAAGGTGGGGTCGAGCGTCCCACCGGCGTTGAATCGCGCCAGCAGCACGTCATTGCCTGCCACTCCGGTGACCGCGATCTTCCCATCGGCTTGCACGACGCCTCCGCGGGCCTCGGCATTCACGCCCAAATCGAGCGTCACTTTTCCATCGCCGTCGAGGCCGGTCAGTTGGCCTGAAGCGTTGAATCGCGCCAGGGCGAGGACGTGCCGGCCATTCTGCGTCACGAAGCCGGACAGAACGAAATCGCCGTTGGGGGCCTTGCTCAGCGACAGTGCCTCGGCGTCGCTGCCGAAATCGGCGAAGGCGATCCCTCCCGTGCCGAAACTGGTGTCGAGCAGGCCATTGCTTGCGAACCGGGCGATGGCGAAAACCTTGCGGCCATTGAGTGTTGCCGTGCCGGCCGCGAGCAGGTTCGTCCCGTCCAGAACAAGGTCGTTGATCTGATCGTCTCCGCCGCCGGTGCTGAAGACGTTGAGCAGGACCGTTCCGCCGATTCCGAAAGTAGTATCGATGGAGCCGTCGGCGAGGTAGCGGACGAGAGCGAAGTCCCTGTCTGCCTGAGAAGAAGCAACGCCGCCGGCGACGATCTTTCCGTCTGCCTGGACGACGACGGCCCGAGCAAGGGAGGGCGAGGTCGCCATTCCCGGAGCGCGAAACACCTCGCCGAAGCCCGGAACCTTGCCGCCGAAGGTGGTATCGATCGTGGCGCTGGCATCGTACTTGACCAGTCCAAAGCCCTGAATGCCGTCCCTGCCGAAGGCGTTGCCGGCAGCGATGACGCCTGAGCCGGCCGTGACGACGGCGACCGCCGAATCCATCAGGCCGAGGAAATCGGTCGTGGTCCGCGCCAGTTCGTGTCCGTCCGACAGGGCGAGGACGGCGAGGGCGAAATCAGCATTGAGGTTCGGCGTGATGCTGTGCGGATTATCGACGCTGGCAAGGCCGGCGGCGAAGATCTTGTCGCCGTTGATGACGATGCCGCGGGCTTCATCGCGCTTGGCGGCGAAATCAACTGTCGTGACGCCGTTGATGCCGTGCTGTCCGCCGAAGGAGGTATCGAGTGTCCCGTTCACCAGGAAGCGAACGACCGCCAGGTCGCGACTGTCCAAGTTGGTGTTGCCTGAGGGTGCGATGAAGCCGCCGACGAGGATATTCATCGTCGCGGGATCGATGGCAACGGCAAGGGCATCGTCGCGTTTCGTGAAGTCCTGAATGACCTTGCCCAGGGTGCCGAAGCCTGTGTCGAGGCTGCCATCGGCGTTGTAGCGGGCGACGGCAATGTCGCGTCCCTTCGCTACATCGACTGCGAGCGTCGGGACGTCGGCTGCGCCGACGGCAATAATCTTCGTGTCTTGCAGAGCCAGGGCGCGGAGTTGATCGATGCCGCGAAACGAGGTCAGGGCAGTCCCGGTGCCGCCGAAGGTCAAGTCGCGTGTGCCGGCTTCGTTGAGGCGGACCAGCCCGAAGTCCTGTCCGCCCTCCGTGCCGGCGACGTCGGTGATGCCGCCGATGACAATGTCGTTCTGGCCGGCGACGGGTTGGACGAGCGCGGCAAACGCCTGATCGTCGCCTCCGAGGTTCACTGTCTGCACGCCATTGACGCCGAAAGTGGCGTCGAGGCTGCCACTCGTCGTGAAGCGCGTCGCGAAGAAATCGTTCGCGGTGACGCTGTCCGCGAAGTTTGTGTCGCGGTCAACGCTGCCGGCGACAACGATATAATCCTGTCCGCCGAGATTCTGAATGAGAACAGCCTTCACGGTCTCATTGAGATTGATCGCCCCGCCGACGCCGAGGTCCATGACGACGATGCCGTTGGTCCCGAAAGTAGTATCGAGCGATCCATCGGCCTTGTAGCGGGCCAGGCCGACGTCGGTTCGCGTCGCGCCGCTGGCAAGCGTCGTCGTGATGGTGCCGGCGACAATCGTATCGCTGCCGAGCTTCACTGCCGCCGCTGCCGTCGAGGGACTGAAATTGAACTGGGTGAGGACGCGATGGTCGGCCGCGCCGAAGCTCGAATCGCGGTCGCCCGCAAGCTGCTGGGTGCCGACGAGGACGTTGACGTCGATGGACGACTTCGTCGTCAGCCAGCCGTCGCTGACCGTGTAAGAGAAACGGAACGTCCCGGAATAGCCGGCCTTCGGCGTGAACTTGATGAAGGTGCCGTCGGTGAAGAGAGTACCTTCCTGAAGGAGGGTGGCCGTCCCCGGCAGGATGTCCACGTTTCCGCCCGACTCCGGAACGGTCAATTT
>JBBRIK010000172.1:0-7997 GCA_038221045.1 Gemmatales bacterium | reverse complement strand
TGCTGCGCATGTTCTCGGCGCTGAACCGGCTGCACATGGGCTGGGTCGCTATCCTCGTCTGCGCCGCCGCACTCACGGCCACTGTCTATCAATGGACCGGCTGTTCGGTTCTCTCCTCGCCCGCGCAATTCCAGGCCCAGCGTAACGGATTGAGCGATCTCTTCGGCGGCATGCTCATCTACGATTACTTCACCGTCTATTTACGCCTCTTCCTCCTCGTCTTTGCCCTGTGCATCATCGTCCTGACGCTTCTGACGCGCATTCCCGATAAGGAAGACTCCGCCGACTTCCACACGCTCATCCTCGGCGCGACCCTCGGCATGATGGTGATGGCCTCGACGAACCATTTGCTGATGATGTTCATCGGCGTCGAGATGGCGTCGCTGCCGTCCTATGCACTGGCGGGCTATCTCAAGGGACGCAAGAAGTCGAGCGAGGCCGCTCTGAAGTATGTCGTCTATGGCGGCGGCGCGGCCGGCGTCATGCTCTACGGCATCAGCCTTCTGGCCGGCAAGTTCGGCACCGCCTACCTGCCTGACCTTGCCACGGCCTACGCGAGTTCCCTCGCGGCGGGCGGCTTCGATCCGATCCTCGTCCTCGGCACGCTGTTCATCCTCATCGGCGTCTCATTCAAACTGGCGGCCGTGCCGTTCCATTTCTGGTGTCCCGACGTCTTCGAGGGAGCGTCCGCCGAGGTGGCTGGCTTCCTCTCCGTCGCCTCCAAGGCGGCGGCGCTGGCCCTGCTGGTTCGTATCGTTTTCGCATTTTCCGGCGTCGCTTACGGCAGACCCTCGGCTCGCACGATTGAGTTCCTCGTCCCCATGCTTGCCGTTCTTGGCATCATCACCGCGACGTTCGGCAACCTGGCCGCCTTTCGCCAGACGAACCTCAAACGCCTGCTCGCCTATTCGACCATCGCCCACGCCGGCTACATGGTCATGAGCATCGCGACGCTCAACACGATCGGTGTCAAGGCGGTGCTGGTCTACCTCGTCGCCTACCTGCTGATGAACCTCGGCGCCTTCGCCATCGTCGCCTTTCTCCGCAATCAGACCGGCTCGGAGGAACTGGCCGACTATCGCGGCCTGGTGCGCCGCTCGCCGGGCATGACGATTGCCCTGTGCATCTTCATGCTGAGTTTGCTGGGGGTGCCGCCGCTGGTCGGCTTTGTCGCCAAGATCGAGATCTTCATGGCCCTGTGGCAGTCGGCCTCCGATCCGGCCGCGACATCGCCAGTAGCCGCATCGCTGTATACCGCCTTCCTGTTCCTCGGTCTGAACTCCGTCATCAGCGCGGTGTACTATATCAAGGTCATGAAGGTAATGATTATCGAAGAGCGCGCGGAGGACGTCGAGGGCAAGACGGCGAACCCGCTGGCCGAGCCGGTGCCGGCGCGGATGTATGCGTTTCTGCTCTCACTGCTGGTCGTCGCGGGCATCGCCCTCTGGACCCCCATCGAACAAGCGGGGATCAAGGGAAGCGCCATCGCGCCCGACAAGGACGCCAAATCGGCGGCGCGGACCGACGCATCGAAGGGAGACCGGCCATGAGCGAAGCCCAGAGCCTGCACATCCTGAAGCAGCTCGTCCAGCGCGAGAGCCGTTCGCTGATGCAGTACACTGCCGGCGTTTTTCCCTGGACGAGCGCCGGTCATGCCGAGGCCGGCGGCCGGCTGCGAGCCATCATCTTTGCCGAGCGCGACCACCTCATCAACCTGACGCGCTTCCTGTCCCGTCACAGGATGCCGCCGCCTCACTCGGGCGGCTATCCGATTGATTTCACGAGTTTGAACTTCATCGGTCTCGGCCATCTTGCTTCGCTGCTACTCAAGCATCAGTACGAGGCCATTGCCGAAATCGAAGCCGACCTGGCCGCCCTGACCGATCCAGAGGGACGGAAGCTCGCCGAGAAGTTCCTCGCTCTCAAGAAGCAGCACCTCGACGATTTGCGCGGATTACAGCACGAACCCGCGGTGACCTCGTGACCGCTCCCGTCCTGATCGACACACATGCGCATCTCGACGACGAGCGCTTCAATGACGACCTGCCCGCCGTCCTGGAGCGAGCACGCGCTGTGGGCGTTTCCCGAATCGTCGCCGTCGCCACGACCTGGACCAGTTGCTTGCGCGGACAGCAACTCGCCTCCGCTCACCCTCACGTCCTGTCAGCGACTGCGGGCTTACATCCCAATCATGTCGCGGAGTCGGCCCCGGAAGACTGGGACAGGGTCGTCGATCTGGTGCGCCAGAAGCGAACGGTCGGAATTGGCGAGACGGGCCTGGATCGCCACTGGAATGACACGCCGTTTCCTCAGCAGGAGGAGTATTTCGCGCGCCATCTGGCCCTGGCTCGCGAGGCGAACCTGCCCATCATCATTCATTGCCGGGAATGCGAGGCCGACGTGGTGCGGATGCTGCGCGAAGACTTCGAGAAGCATGGACCGGTGAAGGGAGTCATGCATTCCTTCTGCGGCACGAAGGAGACGGCCGACGCCTGCCTGGCGATGGGGCTTCACCTCTCGTTCGCCGGGATGCTTACCTACAAGAACGCTCAGAACCTGCGCGAGGTGGCGAAGATGCTGCCGCTCGATCGTCTGATGGTGGAGACGGACTGTCCGTATCTGGCACCGGTCCCGGTGCGAGGCCAGCGCAATGAGCCAGCGTTCGTGGCGCACACGGCGGCGTGTCTGGCGGGAGTTCTGGGAGTGGATGTGACGGTTCTGGCTGAGCGAACCACGGCGAACGCGCTTGCCCTGTTCGGTCTTTCACCGCTTGCGGCGTAGCGCTCTTCGGCTCAACTCGACTTGTCCCAGACAGGTTGAAACACTTCTTCCTTCGAGCGATGTTTCTGCAGCGCGGCGCTGAGGGGCCGCATCGCCCGGCAGAATTCGCGGAAAGCCGATGGCAGATCGCCTCCCTTCACCACCTCCTCGGCCTTGCCGTGATGCTCGTCATAGACGGCAAGGTCGGGCGCCCACTGATGCTCCTCGGCACGCTGGCGCAGTGTCTTCTCGGCTTTCGACAGCTTCTCAAGCAGCGCCCTGTCGAGCCGGCAGGGCTTGGAGCGATAGACGCGGGCGACGTACTCGCCTCCCGCCGGCTTCTGTTTGCGGCGTTTGTACTCAACGAGCATTCCCGCGACGCCACCGAGAATGGGAACGATAGCCAGCAAGAACAGCATTCCAGCGAAGGTCGCACCCGACGCCCAAACCACCCGAAGCAGAATGGCAGCGACGGCCAGCACGGAGCCACTCAACACGGCCAGGGATGGCCAGGTGAGGTGTTGCCATGCGGGCAGACCCGGAGACGACTTCCGGACGGCGGACTTCACCGTGGCGTCCCCCTCGACCCGGGCGATGAGGACCGTGATATTGTCCGGTCCGCCGCGCAAGTTCGCGAGATCGACGAGAAAGCGACAGGCTTCGTCCGGCGGCAGCAGACTGGCGACGACCCCCAGTTCGGGATCGTCCACCTGGCCCGACAGCCCGTCGCTGCACAGCAGGAAGATGTCGCCGGGCAGAATCGGATGGGGGCCTTCGATATCGACCTGGACGACCGGCTGCGGGCCGAGACAGCGATGAATGATGTTGTGCGGAAAATCCTGGACTTCCGACGGATCCTTGCCCATCTGACGGGCGTATTCCCAGACGTAACTGTGATCGTAAGTAAGTTGCTCGATGACGCCGTTGCGAACGCGGTAAGCCCGGCTGTCGCCGACGTGCGCGAGCCAGGCCCCGTCGGGGCGCAGCACCAGAGCAGTGCTGGTGGTGCCAGTGCCGCGAAATTCGGAGTTCTGCTCCCCGCAGGCGTTGATGCTGGCGTTGGCTTCGAGGAATGCCTTGCGCAGAGCGTTCGGCGTCCCTTCGGAGACGTGCTTCTCGTAAGTATGGGGAATGAGGGCGACGGCCATCTCGCTGGCCTTCTCACCGACGGCGTGTCCGCCCATGCCGTCAGCGACCAGGAGGAAATGGCCCACGCGCTGCCAGCGGTCTTCATCGCCGGCCATCTGCACGGCGAGGTTGTCCTGGTTGTGGCTGCGGCGCACGCCGACGTCTGTCAACTTCGCCGACTCGATCTGGTCAAACCTGATCACCAGAGTTCCCCGCTCGCCTGACTGGCTTGTGTTGTGTGTATCGTACACCGCCGCGCCGCGATTGCATAGTCCCGGCATCGGAACCTCGGCTTGACGTCGAGGAAGGCAGACGCTACAAGCTGCGTCCTTCAACTCGATAGGATTCGTGACCCGGAGACCGTCCTCCGGGAATGTGTAGCACATGGAGGGCTGCGGCCCTGGGGACGCCGGCGATGAATCGCAAGATCGCGAGCCTGTTCATCCTGCTCGGCGCAGCCCTGTTCACCGGCTGCGTCGATCGGCGATTCGTCATCGAAACCGCTCTACCCGGAGTTCCGCAGGACGGTCAGGCCCAGGTCTTCCGCAATGGCCAACTCGTCAGTTTCTCCCCCGCCGATGATGCGTTCGTCTATTACGGCAAATACGACTTCACGCTCATCAAGGACGGCTACGAGACCCTGCACGTCCGTGAGAACGTCCGCGCACCCTGGTACGAGATTCCCCCCTTTGACTTCATCGCCGAGAATATCGTCCCGTGGAAGATCCGCGACGTTCGCCGTCTTCGCTATGAGATGAAGCCCCTCCAGACGACGCATCCTGAGGACGTCTTGCAGCATGCCACGCCGCTGCGGGAAGAAGCTCGCGGCCTCGGCGTCGCTCTCCCGACTCCGCACCCCGTACCGCCTCCACAGTAACTCTGCAAGAGCGCGAAACGGCAAGCCCAGGTTCACTTGCTGAGGACGAACCCTTCCAGGACCGCGTTGATCTCCTGCTCCCAAAAATCGCGCAGGTTGAACGAACTCTCCGCGTAGATCCCGATTGTCTGGTCGCCGCGTGGGCTGGTCGCCAGAACGACGAAGCGATCGGCGGTCCCGCCCGTCACGGTCATCCGATATTTGACCGCATGGCCCCGGGTGCCGCCAAAGTCGCGCTCGCCCTCCAGCGGTTTGCCCTTGCGATCTTCCAGCACCTTCAACTGCAAGTCGTCGAGTTTGCCCAGTCCCGCCTCGACCTGACGGACCAGGAAGTGATCGCGTAGCACCTTGCCGGGTTCTTTCGCGTCCGGCTTGCCAAGCCGCACGACATGGAGATGACCCGCCTTGCCCGCCCGGCTCTCCTCGCCCTCGTCGTTTTTCGTTCGCGAATCCTCCCCGAATAGTTCCAGGTCGCAGGCGGGATCGGCTTGTTTGCCGTCCATCTTGATCCAAACGTCGAGCGGATAGTTCACCTCATAGCCCTTGCCGGCATAGGTCTTCGTCCGCCGTGGCTGCGGCTGCCAGTCCTCGCGTTCGTCAAGGACGGCGAACCCGTTGCGAAGTTCGTCCCACTCCTTTTCCACGCCCTTCATGGTCTCGGCGTCCGCCTGCGGGGCGAAGGTCATGAACCAGTAGACGAAGCCGCGATACTCCATGATGAGACACTCACCCTTATGGACTCTGCCGTCGCGTCCGCCCTCGAACTCGAGGACATAGGCCTCCTTTTTCGCCAGGGTGCCGTGCTTATCGAACTTGTCGATGCTGGCGGGAGGTTTCGGTTGCCAGGCCAGATCGCTGAACTGTCCGCCGAGGCGGTTCTTGAAGACGTCGATCAGGATAGCCTTGTTCGCGAACTGGTTCTTGAAATCCTCGATTTCCAGGACGAACTGGCAGTAAGGCCCCTTGCGCTTCATGGCGTAGAGGACGTTCATGTCATTTTGCAAACTGATGTCCTGTTTCCAGGCCGAGGGCGGCGTCAGTTGACAGTTGAACTTGCGAAGGTCCGCGGAGACGTTGATGGTACTGGGGCCGGTAATCCGCGAGACGATGGTGTAGATGCCGAAGAGCAATCCGCCGGTGCCGGCCAGCGACAGCAGGACGACAATCGCGGTGCGCAAAGGACGCCGTCTACCGCGCGGCGGCGTCCGGGGTGTCGCGATGGTCAATTCGGGATTCGACGCGAAGACGAGGTTGGCCGCCGGAGCAGCCACGCCGGGGACACTCGCCACAGGCACGGCCATCGGCGCAGCAACTGGTACAGGGGCGACGGGGATGGCGCTGGGCGGCGCTGGCGGCGGGACTGGTTTGGGAGGGGCCGACCGCACGGGAGCGGGAGGCGGCACCGGCTTGACCGGCGCGGGACGAGGGGGAGTCGGACGCGCGACCGGAGCGGCAGCGCGAGGCGCTGCCGGGGGAGGCGGAGCGTTGCCGCGGAAGTCGAACACGCCGCCGCAACGCGGACACTTGAGCTTCCCCGCCTTGACCGCGTCGGGCGGAAACACCTGAGTACACGTCGGATTGGGACAGGGAAGACCGGCTGGCATGGCAGTAACGGGGATGAGTGGTCCGGGATCGAGGGAACTTTCCTTAGTGTAAGACAGCGCTGCCCGTCATGCACCTGTTATTCGGGGCGCGGCTGAACGCCATTCACCTCGGTCTGCGGAGGACGATGAGCGCTTAGCTCGTCGGAGACCTCGGTTCCGCGCTTCTTGTCCTTGTTGATCAGAGCGTCGTAAGCGGCGTACTTGTACAGTTCCGTCAGCGTCGGATAGTTGTAGCAGGTGTGAATGAACAGATCGACCTTCGCCTTCATGAGCAGTGCGGTAAGCCCGATGTGGATGATCTCTGTCGCCTGCTCGCCGATCATGTGGACGCCGAGCAGCGTCATGTCCTGCTGGCGGAACAGCAGTTTCAACAGACCGTTCTTGTCGCCTATGATCTGTCCGCGGGCGTTGTCGCTGTAGCGCGCCCGGCCGACGATGTACGGTTCGCCCTTCGCCAGCAACTCCTCCTCCGTCGCGCCGGCCATCGAACACTCGGGAATCGTGTAGATGCCCACCGGCAGCACGTCCGTCAAACCCATGTTGTGGGGCAGACCGAAGGCGTGACCGATTGCCATGCGCGCCTGGGCCATCGCCGTCGAGGCCAGGGCCGGATTGCCGATCACGTCGCCGGCGGCGTAGACGTGGGACAGCACGTCCTTGCCATCCTTGCGCTTGACCTGATAGTGCTCGTTCACCACGAGTTGACCGCGTTTGTTCAGCGCGGCGTTGATGTTTTCCAGCCTCAGGTTGGCGGTGTGGCCGCTGCGTCCCGACGACACCAGCACGGAATGGACCGTCAGTTCGCCGCCATTCTTGAGCCTCACCTCGACGGTGTCGCCCTCGGGACTGGAGACGCTGGCCACCTCGTTGTTCAGCAGCACATTGATGCCGGCCCTCTTCAGTTGCTGCTGCATCAGATCGCTGATTTCGCGGTCGATGCCGCCCAGCAGGCGCTCTCCTTTCTCAACCAGCGTCACCTTGACATCAAGGGCCGCGAAGATGCAGGCGTATTCGCAGCCGATGACGCCACCACCAACGACGAGCATCGATTCGGGGATCTCATAGAGCGACAGGATGGTGTCGGAATCGAAGATGCGCGGATTGGTGAACGGGAACAGGTCCTTGGGGCGATAGGGATACGAGCCGGTGGCGATGAGAACCTTGTCGGCCGTCAGCGGCAGCGGATCGCAGCGCTGCGGAGAGACGGTGACAGTGTGTTCGTCGAGAAAGGCGGCAGAGCCGCGAAAGACGCGGATGTGATGGCGATTGAAGTTATTGATGATGCGGACACGTTCGAGGTCCTTGACGCGCCGTTCGTGAGACAGGAAATCCTGGATGTTGACGCGTTCTTCGAGATTGAAAGTGAGTCCGAGCAGCTTGCGTTGCTTGAGGCCGGACAGGACGACCGCCGTTTCGCGGAGAGTCTTGGAAGGAAGAGTGCCGGTGTTGGCGGCCGCGCCGCCGTAGTGGTCTTCCTTCTCGATGAGGGCGACCCTCTTCTGGAAGTACGCCGCCGCCGCCGCCCCCTTCTCGCCCGCCGGCCCGGAGCCAATCACGATCAGGTCGTAGTCGTACTTGTCCATAAAGGAGGGCCTTTGAGCAGCAGCGCGGAGTGTGTCTTGCCGCGT
>JBBRIK010000171.1:0-8000 GCA_038221045.1 Gemmatales bacterium | reverse complement strand
CTCCCCGACCGCCGGGCCCCCCTCCTGACGCCCGCGCAAGCCCTCTTCCCGCCACAAGCTTCTGGGACAGACTCGTAGACTGAACTTCAGGAGGGGTAGAAGCCGTGGCCGACTTCATCACACCAACCGCCCGAGCCGTGTTTCTCTGCGGTCAGGTCGGAGACGCCGGTGATGGCAACGTCCATCTGGGCTGGGTCTTCGATGCCATTCGCCCTGAGAAGTATCCGCACACGCAAAAAGCCATCTGCGTTGTCGTCCAACTCACGGACGGTCTTGGCGATGCACCTGTTTCGATCCACATTGTGGAGTTATTTGAAGACCAGGAACCGCGAACCATCCTCCGCTCTCCTTCGACGGTCTTTCACTTCGCCGATCGTCTGACGGTGCATCGAGCGATCCTTCGATTGACCCAGTGTGTCTTTGTGAGGGCGGGCCTGTATCTGATGGAAGTCCATTGCGGAGATGACTGTGTCGGTGATGCCCCCCTGCGACTTCACGACATCAACGAGGACACCCAGGTATGAATGACAACATCCCCCTGCCGCCACCTGATCCGTCGTTCGCGTTTCTCACGACCGATCATCCGATTCCAGTGGTTGAGTTGCCAATGGAAGTATGCCCGCCCGGCACACCTGCTCCCCCCCGCCCCGGCCGTCCCAATCCACTGCTGCGGCCGGCTTCAACACCTGACGGTGTGACGCGAAACGGCGACTGACCAACGAATGGCGAAAAGATCCGCCTGCGGCCTCGCAACCGATGCGAGGCCGCAAGCGGCGAGCAGCACATCAGCGCTTCTCGAGTTGCCAGCGAGCCTGGGCAGCGAGCGCCGAGAAGCGCGGTTGCCATGTGGATTCCGCCAGTTGACGCAGCAGTTTCTTCGACTCGACCGCGTTGCCGGACTGACGCAGATTCTGAGCGCGATCCCACAGAATCTGAGCATTCGTCGGCTCGGCGGCAATCGCTGATGCGAACGCCTGGTCCGCCGTCTTGAGATCGCCCTGGTTCCGCAGAGTCTGGGCGAGACTCACCCACGGCGCTGACTCTCCCGGCTTCTGGCCGACCGGCGTCGTCAGATAGTCCCAGGCCAGTTCCTGCGCGTCCAGTTGCCGCAGCAGTCGAGCCGTCATCTCGCAAGCGTTGATGCCATTCTTCGACAGGCTGCGCCAGCGATCCGCAGTCCGCACCACTCGCGCCAGGAAGTCCTCCGGCGGCTTCAACTTCAGCGTCACCATCGCCTCGGCCAGCTTCTCATAATGGTTCAGAAGGATCCGATACTCGCTCTCGCTTCGTTGAAGGTACACCATCTCGGGACGGTCGCGAAACTCCGCGTCGAGCGTCCGTTCCAGGCACTCCATTTGCCGGCCCGGCAGGTCGCGCGCCGCCGCCAGACGCGAGGCCAGACGCCAGACGCCGGGACGAAACGTATAGTCCTTGTCGCCCAGCAAGGGGTACGGTGCGCTCCCCCACGGCAATCAGGTCGGCTCCGCGAGCGAGGTCGTCGGGCCTGGGAATCGCGAGCGGCACGAGCTGTGCGAAGCCGAGACGATGATAGCGGCTGACCGTGCGCCGTGCGCCGATCTGGAGATCGGGATACAGATGCCGGAGCGTGTCGCCGTCGCACACCACTTGCTCGCGGAGGCCGGGAAAGATAGTTCGTTCGTAAGCGTAGCGGCCCGCGCCATCGAAGGTGATTGAGAAAGCGGCTTCGCCCTCGGCGACAGGCAAGGTGAAGGTGCGCCAGCCAATGTTGCGTGCCTTGTCGAACAGCTTGCGAGCCGGGTCATCAATGCGTCCGGGCTTGTCGTTTCGCGCGAACGTCGTCTCGGCTTCGAGGACGGCGAAGACGTCGGCAAGACTGGTGTTCATGCCAGGCGCGTAGCTGACGAGATCGTGGAAGAGGCGATCGTTGCCACTGTAGCCGGGCCGGCGAGAGAGGAGCGCGGTATCGCTCAGCGGCGGCAGCGAGCGGATCATTTCTTCCAAGAGAGCAGTATCGGTGATCGACAGCATCTCACTCGCGTCCGCAATTCTCCGCCGATCGATCGAGCCGTCCCTGGCCCTCGTGAAATCGAACAGGATGCTCGTCCCGGAATCGGTAATCGATATCGGCATCAGGAGTTGTCTCCTCATCTGTTCGCGCCTGCTCTCTCCGTCTCGCAACTGACGGAAAAGCGCCTCCGGCCTGCTCGCGGCGTCTCCCAGGAGGTCGAGGTTGCCGTCATAGTCGGTATCCTTCATTCGTGTAGCGTCAATGACGGTTTCCCACTCGGGAGCTTTCCTTTTTTTGGCGGGGCCGTCTCCACACTGGTAGATCGGCAGCACGTTCCACTCGCGTTTTCCCTTCCGGTCTCCGATAGAGAAACCGTCGATGCGCGGAAGCTCATCGGACTCGTCCCGATTCTCGGGCCTGGAAATCTGCGAAGGATCGGCCGCCCTTGCACTCGGTTTCAGGAATTCGATGCCGAGATCGCCCGCCGACTTCGACGTTTCGCTTCCTCGATCTTTCTCACTCGGCCCGAGAATGACCGGCGGCGTGCGAATCAGGATTGTCTCCAGCACCTGCTTCGGCGTCGGTTTCGCGGCCATTTGGGATCGATGCGGTTGCCGTCCTCATCCTCGGCGAAGACCTCGATCTTCTCGGGACAGTCGTACAAGGCCCAGTGATCTTTCCTGCCTCGATCGACCTTGTACTGCTGATACATCGCCTCGTTCTCCAGCACTAGCAACGAGGTGAACGGACTCATGACGACCATCGACTTCGACAGGGCGATGATCTCCTTTTTGTGCTTGGCCGCGTCCTCGGCGAGAAGCCGATCGATCTCCAACTTCGCCCACGTCCGCGGCAAATGGGCCGCCTCCTTGATGACCTTCGGCACTGTGACGTCAATCCCGACAAGCTCGCCGTCCCGGAGTCCCATGATCTGGATCGTCTCCGGCAATTCCTTCGTTGCCAGCCTGGTCACGGCACAGAACTCTTCGCCTTGCGTCCCCAGGGTGCTGAAGCTCAGCCAGCGATTCCTGGCCTCCTTCTCCCGTGCGATCACGCTGAGCAAGCGCGGCGAATTGAGGGTCGAGGCCAGCTCAAAGCAGCGCCAGCCGATCGGTTCATCGGGGTTGATTTGCGTGAAGAGGCCGCCGCTCCACTCACCGGCTTCCTTCATAAGGGCGCGGTTCCAGCGCCGGCCGACGCCGATGCCGACATAGCGCACGCCCTTGGGGATGCGCTTGACCAGCGCGTCTTGCCGCTGTTCGCCCATCGCCGCGATGCCGCTGCCGACATGGATCAAGTGCGGCGATCGTCCCTCCTTCAACAGTTCCGCCGCGCCGGTCAGGGCGCGTCCGAGATCGAGAGCGCCGATCAGGTGCGCGTCTTCGAGAAAGGTCAACGCCTGCTTGACGTTCTCTGGAGTGACGGGCTGGCGTTCCGGCTTCAGCACGCGGGTGCGCGTGCCGGCGGTTAGGACAATAAAGGTGTCGTCCGGCTCGGCGTTTTGCAATAGTCCGCGAACAACCTCGACCTGGGTGCGTGCCAGCAGCGGATCGCGGTCGCCCGACGACTCGAACAGGATCACCAGGTCGCGCGGCTTGCGCAGCGGCTCGGCAAACTGATTCAGGGCGAGTCGATGACGCACCATCAGGTATTTCGAGCCTTCGTGTTCCATCGTCGAAAATCGCGTTTCCTCGCCCCCTCCGGCTGATGCGAGGTTCAGAACGAAGTCGCGGTCGAGTTTCACGTTTTTCGCGCCGGCTTCGAGGAGGCTGTCGTTGCCTTCGTCGCGTTGGCGCAGGGGATGCGAGGGGCTGCTCCAGGTGAGACCCTTGCCGTTCTTGACGCGGACGAACAGCGACCAGTCGCGGACGTTCGCCAGGGAGTGTCCTGCCGGGAAGCGATAGCTCTCCTGTCCGTAGAGCGATTGCAAACGCTGCGAGTAGGACAGAACGATACGCTTCTCCTGGCGCGGTTCGAGGGGGAAGACGCGCATCTTGAACGTCGAGCCATCGATCCACTCCAACAGTGCGGGATCCTGCTGTTTGCTGACGATGCTCTCATACACATTGCGGCCATGATCGCGTTCGATCATGCCGCCCTCCATGCGCGTGCCATCGACGTACATGGCGAGGCGCGATAGCGAAGCATCGGGCGGAAGTGGAAAATGGAAGGTGCCTTCGAGCCGGCCGTGCGTGTCGTTGAAGTAGGTCTGATCGATGGTGGTCCGCGCGAAGCCGTCCTCGATGAACACGTCGATGTGGTATTTGCGCAGGCTGAGTTTCGCTTCCTGCCCGTTAGGATCAACGACCGTCAGACTGCCGCCGTTGTAAGCGCTGACAGGGACCAACGGCGCTTCGGCGGCAATCATCAGGTCGCGGGTCCAGTCAAGCACATGGGAAGTTCGCGGGGATGGCTCCGGCTTCTCGCCGTCCTGCGTCAGGCGCTGTCCCGCATTCAAGGTAAGCGCCTTCCCGTCAGGATTGATGATCTCGACCTTGCCGCGCGTCACAAGGACAGCCGTCCCTTTGTCCGTGGCGCGGACGGCGAAAGAAGTACCCATCGCCCTGATTTCCCGCTTCGGCGTAGTGATGACGAAGCGGTCCTTGCCAGCCGCCGCCTCAAGCAGCACCTCACCGGCGGTCAGATTGAGGGATCGCGACGCCGTCAACGTGAAGGTCGTCTGTTCGTTGACGAAAACGACGGAACCATCCGGCAGGAGGATACGACGTTTCTGGCCGCCAGTGGTGCGAACCTCCTCGCCGACCGGCAGCGGCTTGACCTCCGGCTGGCGCAGGTGAGGCCGGCTGGTCAGGCGATCGGCGCCGCTGCCTGAACCCGTCACCAAAAAGAGGCCCAGCAAGGCCAAAGACAGATATGTGAGAGGGAGCCGGTGCGCGATCGTCACAGTCGATCCTCCTGAGTTCGTGTCCGCCGAGACAGGATATGCGTCCCAAAATGGAGAGATGCGTGGCATTCCCTCGCCCGTTGTTGTGGAATAGAGACGATTCTACGACGCGGAGCCGCGACGCGGAGTCTTCGGAGCGGAGCGTGTTCGGCAAGCGTATTCAGCCGCCTCGCGATTTCTTTCCGTCCGCAATCGCAGTAGCTTATTCCCGTGGGACGCGAGGCCAATTTCTCCCAGGGAGTGACAACCATGATGCGACTTCTGACGCTGGCCGTGGTCTTCAGTCTGGCCCTGTCGGGGGCGGCGCGGGCGCAGGCCCAGGCCCAGGGCATTGACCTGATCCGCGAGGACTCAGCATTCGGACTGCTGGTGAAGAACCTCGACGATTTGCGGAGCAAAGGCGACAAGCTGCACAAGGAACTCCAGTTGAAGGACAACGACCTGCCCCGGCCGACGGAGCTATTCAAGCAGCTCTTCCAGCTGCTGATCGGTTCCGAAAAGGGCATCGACGGCAAAGGCCCGGCCGCCCTTGTTGTACCTAACCCGAAACAACTGAAACTCAAGCCCGGCGCCGATTCATCAACCGATGCCATCAACCTTCTCGTCAATCTCGTCGTGATCATTCCCTTGGCAAACCCGGACGACATGGCCGGCAACTTCGGCTTCAAGCAGGGCGAGTGGAAGATCGACACGGTCAAGAGCGTGAAGTCGGCCGAGAACTTCATCTTCAACAAGCTCGACTTCAAGATGCTCCTGACGGAAAAGTTCGCCTACGCCTCCCTCAGCGAGAACGCCATCAAGGTGCTGCGCGAGTCGAAAGCGAAGCCGCTCTCGGCAGCGCTGACCAGCCGACAGGCGCGGGCGGCCAAGGATGCCGACGGGGTCCTCCACATCGCGATTCAGGAAATGCCCCGTCTGTGGAAGGAAATGGTCGGGGAACTCGAGAAGAAGCTCAAGGGAGCGGAGGATGAGAAGGTCGTCAGCAGACTGGCTGCGGCCCTGATCGAGGCCCGGAGCGTTACCCTGGCGATGAAGGTCGAGGACGGCTTGAAGTTCGACCTTGTCACGTCGTTCACGAAAACCGACGGCGACGCCGCGAAGTTTCTTGCGGTGGTGCGCGGCGGTCCTGGGACGTCGGACCTCAATGGCCTGCCTGCCGCGAATCCGCTCCTGGCCTATGCCGCCAAGGGCGACGGCGAGCGGAACGTCGAAGAGGGGCGGGCGCTGCTGAAGCTGTTGCTGAGTGTCTGGCTCGGAATTGACATCGAGATCACGAAAGAGGATCGCAAGCGCTTCGAGGAGGCTTTCGACGTGCTGTACAAGCACCTCAAGGGCAGCCGGGCCGCCCTGTACGCCATCGACGCGAAAAAAGCGGATAAGTCCGGGCAGTCCGCCGCCATCATCATTCTGGACCTCGATGACCCGTCAAAGCACCTTGAGGGCTGGAAGGGAGTTGTCGAGGTGGCCAACAAGGCCGCGCCGAAGATCACGAAGGAGGACCGGACCACGACACCGAAGTTCTCGTTCACGCCGAAGGCGGACAAACTCGACGGCGCGGACGTGGACGTGCTTTCCGTCGAGATTCCGGGACTGCCGAAGGAAGCGCGGGACAGCTACGTCAAACGGCTTGGCCCGGACTGGAACAAGCTGAAAATGGTGACGGTGGGCAAGCAGGTCGTCGGCCTGTTCGGCTCGGACACGGACCTGTTGCGTGCGGCGGTCAAGAACGTCAAGGAGAGCAAGAAGGGCCTCGCCGGGAACAAGACGTTCGCGGGCCACCTGGCGACTCTGCCGGCCGAACGGAAGGTCGAGTTCCACCTGGCCGCCGGGCCGTACTCGGCGCTCCAGGAAGGCAAGACTGTCCAGCCGGCATCGTGGTCTGCCGTTGGGCTGGTGATCGAGACGGATCGCCTGGAGTTCAAGTTGGTGCTGCCGGTGGCCGACCTGCGGTTGCTGTTCGCCGCGCCGGCGACCGGACAGTAGTTCTCCTGTGCTGAACTGGCGAGCCGGGAGCGTCAGCGACCGGAGTCAGGAAGACCGAGTTCGGCGGCTTCCTGTTGAACAACCCGGAGAGTGAAGCTCCATTATCACGCTGGCAACGAAGTTCGTCGCAATAGATTGAGCCACGGACGGAACACGGACGGAACACGGACGGAACACGGATAAAGAGGGAAGAGGAAAGCAGGGAAAGACAGGGAGGGGGGATTCGGGGCCCGTCCATCGAGCTCCCCGGTCCAGTCTTCATCCGTGTTCCGTCCGTGTTCATCCGTGGCTCACTCTTTCAGTTCCAACGGCGCTCGCCCCGGACAGGCCAACTGGGACCGCATGAGCCAGACTTTCTGACTCAGGACAATCTCTCGCGCCCTCTTCATCGTCTATCCGTTAGCAGACATTGACGACGCGTATCGGCTGTCCTCCATGAGCGACAGAGTCCCCGATCATCCCCACAGGATCAAGAATCATGCGAGGCAATCGAAGAGCGGCCCTTTTGGGCCTGACCCTGGCCTGCCTGGCCACCGCCGGCTTGCACCTGGCTCTCAGCCAGCAAGCCGCACCACCGGCCAACCGCGATGACCTCGCCAAAATTTACTCAGCCGGCAACTACAAGGACGCTTACGACGGACTCCGCAAACTCGCCCTCGATCCCAAGGACGATCCCCTCAGAGTCGGCGACGACCTCAACCTCGGCCTCGACGCCCTCCGCCAACTCGGACGCTCCGACGAAATCGACGACTTCCGCGAAGCCGTCATCGCCGTCCACAAGGACAACTGGAGGCTCCTCCACACCGCCGCCATCTCCTTCAATCGCACCGAAAAGTACGGCTTCATCGTCGCCGGCAAGTTCTATCGCGGACACAAACGCGGCGGCGGCAAATACGTCTCCACCTTCCAACGCGACCGCGTCCGCGCTCTCCAACTCATGGAGCAAGCCCTCCCACGCACCGCCAAGGAGACCGACAAGAACGCTCTCGCTCAGTTCCATCTCGACTTCGCCAATATGCTCGCCAACGGCACCGGCTGGCACGAAGCCTGGCGGCTTCAGTACCTCACCAACATCGGCGAACTGCCCGATTACGAGGATGCTTACCGCTACTACGGCAACCG
>JBBRIK010000170.1:0-8009 GCA_038221045.1 Gemmatales bacterium | reverse complement strand
CATTGCCCCAGGCGTCCAGCCCCCACCCCGCGCCGTTCAGTTTCGCCAGATCGGCAACGACAGTGGCCGGCAGGTTCCACTTGCCGTCCTTGAACAGATCCTTCCGTCTCTCATTCGCGAAACCGTTGATCCAGGATGCCATCGTGTGCATGCGCTGGAGCGTCACCGAGCGCGCCAGATTGTCGGCCGTGAAGTCCTTGTCGAACTTCGATAGGGTGTCGAGGAGCAGCAACTCGCCGAACGCATCGGTTTTTGCTGACTTGTCCATCCAGCCATTCTTGATGAATTCGTCGAGGACCTCATCGCGGAAGTGCCAGGTCTTCGTCTTCTTGTCGAGGACGATGACGCTGCTCGTAGTGTTGAGGGCCTGATGGTGCAACCAGTGGCCGATGCCTTGCAACGTCTGTTCGACGCGCTGCTTGCGGCCAATGGCAGGATTGACGTTCCAGGCCGCCGGGGGCTTTGGCTGAACGGCGGACATCAGCGCCTGAGCGACCTGCTGCCGTTCGGCATTGAGGGCCGGCTGAAGGACGAGATTGTCAATCGTCTCGCCCGGCTTGTAGACCGCCTGGGCCATCGGCTTCAGCAGTTCCTGCTGGAGCGTGAAGTACACCTTCTCCAGACCGGGCTGCATCTCCTGCAGAGCGTAAACCGCCTCGTCGACGATGATGACGCCGAGCGCGGCCGAGGCCGGCTTGTCGTTCTGGTCGGTTACCTCGAAGCGAATTTTGCCTTCTTCACCGGGCAGATACACGCCTTTGTCCGCCTTGACGTTGATCTTCAGTTCGCTGGCCGGCTGGACATAGACGACGCGCGCATCGCGGATGATCTCGCCGCTGGCGAGCATCTGGTAGGCGTGAACCTCGATGGTGCCGAACACCTCGGGCGGCAGGTCGAGTTTGTCGAGCGCCTTGCCGTCCCTGACGTCGAGCCATTTCGTCAGCAGCGTCTGGCCGTCCTTGATGAGGTCGAGGTAGGTCGTCGGCGTGCCGGCGGAGGTGCGGATATCGACATTCATCGTGTCGCCGCCCTTGTAGATGCCCTTGTCCAGCCGCAGCAGGACGTTGCCGCCGTGCAGATCGCTCGACAGGGCCACCTGCGATTCGATCTTCGGCCCCTTCTCTTCCTTGACGACCAGCTTGACGTCGAGGACCTGCTTCGGTCCCCATACTTGCTGCTTGCCGCCGAGCATCTCGATATCGTGCTGAGCCCAGTCGGCCTGACGGAACAGCTTCGGATCGGGCGTGAAGTGGAACTCGGCCAGGCCGTTCTGTCCCGTCTTCACCTTGCCGATGAACTTGTCCTTGATCTCCTTGACGTGCCAGAGCTGGACCTCGCACTGAACCGGGCTGCCGTCGGGCGACAGAGCGGCGACGAAGACCCGGTTCTCGACGCCGGGGATGAGCTTGCCCGCCTCGGGCATCAGGCTGACCTTGATCGGCTGATCGCTCACGGTGTAGGTCCGCGTGATGGTCTCGGTGTGGTCGGCCGTGTCGGTCAGTTTGACCTCGATCTTGACAAGGGCATTGCCCTTGGCAAGCGGCTGGCCGACGAAGTAATCGGGCAACTTGACTTCGAGCTTGGCATGGCCCTGCTCGTCGGTCTTGCCGTCGATGGTCTGGAATTCCTTGAAGGCGACGTCGAACGTCGAGGCCGTCACCTTGTACTTGCCCCCGGCGACCGGCTTGCCGAAGAAGTAGTCGGCCTGGAGGTCGGCCTTGATCGTCTCTTTCGGGGCGTAGAACTTCTTGTCGGCGGTCAGGTTGGTCTTGAACTTGGGCAGGACATACGGCTTGACCGTGACGGTCTTGTCGGACTGCTTCTCGCCGAGGATGGCGCGGACGCGATACTCGCCCTGGTTGACTTCAGAGGCGAGCTGGAAGTCGATGGCGGCGACACCGTGAATCGACGTCTGCTGCTCGCGCTTGAAGACCTTGTTCCCCTTGCTGTCCTCTACCTCGAAGACGAGCTTCGAGTCGGCGACGGGCTTCAGATCGAAAGCGCCGAGGCAGAGAGCGCGAATGTGGATCAACTGTCCGGGCTGATAAAGCGGCTTGTCGGTGACGAGCAGCACCTTCGGCTCGGCCTTGACCTTGACGTCGCGCTCGAGCTTTTCTTCGCCCAGCGCCGACTTCGTCACCACTTCCATCTTGTAGTTGCCCGGCGGCAGCGACGGCACCTTGATCTTCGGGGCCGCAACACCCTCGCTATCGGCCTGGCCCTTGTACAACTGATGGACCTTGCCGTCCTTATCCTTGAGACGGACTTCGACGGAAGTCATGGGCAGCGGCACGGTTTCGGTGAGGTTCTTGACGCCGTGGACGGAGCAACGCAGAGCGGTCGTCGTGCCGGCATGGAACTCCGTACCAGCGGTCAAGGCGGTCTCATGGCCCTTGACGAGCAGCTGCGCCTTGAACGGGGTCTCGAACTTGGTCTTGCCGAGGATGTAACGCAGGGTGAGCTTCTCGGGTGCCTGCGTGACGTTCTTCAACTCGAAACGATAGACCGTGGTCTTCTCGGCCTGGATGATCTGTCGTTCGGAACTGGCGACGACTTTGGCCGAGACATCGACGAGTTCGGCGCGGAGGGTGCCGATCAGTTTGGCGTCGCCGGGATTGGTGACAGCGAGGGAGACGAGGACCGTCTCCTTGTTCTGGACGGCAGCGCCATTGAAGGTCGGTTCGCCGGCCATGGCTTGTTTCCCCGTGGGGCCGAGAACGACGAAGCCGGCGAGAAGGAGAGCAAGTCCTCCTCCGCCGAGCAGCGCCCAGCGCGGAAGCGGGTGCTTCCCAGGCTGTTGGGTCATAGAGAGACTCCGTGAACAGTGATACCGAATAATTGTGACTATCATCCTATCAGACGAAGAAGACGCCAAATAGTTGTCCGTTGTCACGGGATGGCCGATGAAGCGCTGGTGGATCTATCAACGCGAACGATTTCCTGTCGTGGCGCATGGCCTGCTCATCGCGGCGTTCAGTTCGTCAGCCGTCTGTTTCTCCGCGCTCCTGCGCGGCCGTGAGAGTGGGGCTGATGCCGCCACGTTTGCGCCGGCGCTGCCTGAACCGCTGTCCCTCGTCGTCGCCTTCGCGACGGCATTCCTCTTCTTCCTTCAGTTGCGCATCGCCGACGAGTTCAAGGACTTCGAGGAGGATTCGCGCTATCGGCCCTATCGGCCGGTGCCGCGCGGTTTGGTCAGTTTGCGCGAGTTGGGCATCGTCTTCGCTCTGGCCGCCCTGGTTCAACTCGCTCTGGCGGTGTGGTTGAATAGGGGCTTGCTGGTGCTGCTGGGCGTGACGTGGACGTATCTGGTCCTGATGAGCAAGGAATTCTTCATCGCAGAGTGGCTGAAGAGACGCCACATTCTCTACATGGTCTCGCACATGGCGATTGTGCCGCTGGTCGATTTCTACGCGACGGCGTGCGACTGGAGACCAGCGGAAGAGCGGCCACCTCCGGGTCTGCTCTGGTTTGTCGTCGTCAGTTACTTCAATGGTCTGGTCATCGAGATTGGCCGAAAGATTCGCGGACCGCAGGATGAAGAAGAAGGCGTCAACACCTATAGCCGTATCTGGGGCATGAAGAACGCGGTACTCGTCTGGCTCGGGGCGATGTCGCTGACGTGGAGTTTCGCCTGCTGCGCCGCCTGGCAGATCGGCTTCCTTGGGCCGGCGATTATCGTTCTGGCGCTACTTCTGAGCGGAGCAATCGTGACGTGTGCGGGTTTTTTTCGCGAGCCGACCTTGAAGCGATCGAAACGCATTGAGGCGTTTGCCGGCATCTGGACGCTGACGTTGTATCTGATTTTGGGTGTGATTCCCTGGGTGTGGTTCTGGACGAAGTAGGTGCCGCGAGCCGAGCGGCACCGGCAGAAGAGTCCGGCTCGGCTCGCCGGACAAAGCGCTAACGCCGCGCACGACGCGATAGCGTAGTACAGGTCCGGCTCGGCTCGCCGGACCTACCGCGAAGTAGGTGCCGCGAGCCGAGCGGCACCGAAGAACACTGCGAGGTAGCTCGCCGGATTCACCGACAACGGCGCACAGAGAGCGGCATCGCAGTACAAGTCCGGCTCGGCTCGCCGGACCTACCGGGAAAGTGCCGCGAGCAGTCATGACCAGCGAACCTTCCTTCCTGGCGCCGGAGATCGTTCTCATCGTCGATGACGAGGAACCCGTGCGCCGCACTTTCCGCGACTGGCTCGCCGAAGCCAAACTCGGCGTCGAGATCCTCACCGCCGCCGACGCCGAGACAGCCCTCACCATTGCCAACGAACGACCCATCGACCTCGCCGTCCTCGACTGGAACCTCGGCGCGGGCAACGACGGCTTGCAACTCCTCGAGGATCTGCATGTCTTCAACGCCGACATCGTGGCCATCATGGTCACCGGCTACGCTCATCAGGCGACCCCGCTGGCGGCCATGAGGATGGGCGTCCGCGATTATCTCGACAAGAATCAGGACCTCGACCGCGACGCCTTCCTTCGCGCCGTCCGCCGTCAACTCGACCACCTCCGTCCCGCCCGGCGTCAACGCCTGTTGTATGCCCGCCTCGTCGGCTTCCGCGAGGCGGTCGAGAAGTTGCTGCCTCTGGCCCGTTCCGCCGCGGCGTTCCACGATCCACTGTCGCCGCCGGAAGCGATCTCGTCGCTGTTTCGCTTCCTCCTACGGTTCACCCAGGCGACCGATGGTGTCCTGCTGGTCCGCAGCCATGACCCCGCGCGCACTCCTGCCGAGCAGTGCCGTATTTACGGCGTCGATGGTGAGGCAAGGCCTGCTCCGACCGTCCCCTTCTCGCACTCCCTGGCCGGCGCGGTTTTCAGCATGGGAGAGGCGAGAATCCTGAAGGCGTCGGGGAGTCCGGACCCGTCCGTCGAGTGGCAGGATTTCGAGCGTGGCCGATCGTCGCTCCTGATAGCTCCACTGCCGGCGGGTGAGAGCGTGCAGATGGTCCTCGAACTGTTCGATCGGCCCGGCGGCTTCACCGAAGCGGATCGCCAGTTGGTCAGCGCAGCCTCAGCTTTCGGCGGCGAGGTGCTGGGACACGCTCTGCTCGAACGCTCGACGAGTCAGGCCCTTCTTGACGCCGTCGCCGACGCCCTCGGCGCGAGTGATTCGCTCACGCAGACGCTGCAAGGTTCCGAGAGCGAGCGTCTCCAGGAACCGCCGCCCCCCGATGCGATGCAACGTCTGCGTGCGGGAATCGAACAGGGCGTCGGGTCGGTCGTGTCCGACAATGCGTTGCGGCTGGCCGAGGCGGTGCGCGTCCTCGCTCTCCGGCATGGCCCGAGTGCGGTTCGCCACTGCGTCGAGATGGTCGAGGGGCTGCGCCGGCTTCTCGACGAGGTCGGCGGAATCGAGGAGGGGCGCTCGTGAGCGACGCGGGTCCGCCTGACGTCTTCGCGCAGATGCTCGCCCTCGTCACGCCCGATCGCCTGCTTCTGCATCCACGAGCCACGGGCGAAGGCGTCCGGGTCTGTGTCATCGACAGCGGCGTCGAGAGCGAGGTCCTCGCGGCCCGCTGTCGGCAGCGCGACCAGGAAATGCACCCCATCGAGGGCGGAATCTTCACCGCCGGCCGGCCGGAGCCTCTGCCTTACGAGGGACACCAGTCCACACCTCACGGTACAACAGTCGCCGACATCATTCTGACCCTGGCACCTGGCGTCCACCTCCACTCGGCCGACATCGTCGGGCCTTCAGGAGCGGGGGGCGACGTCGAGACGCTGCTGCGCGCGATACACTGGGCCGTTCATGAGTGGCACTGTCAGATCGTCAATCTCTCGCTGGGAGTAACAGAGCAGCGCTTGCAGCCGTTGAGCCGGCGCAATCAGTTGCAGCGCGCGATTGAGGAGGCCTACTTCCGCGACGTGCTGCTGATCGCGGCGGCTCACAACGATCATCCCTTGACGCTGAGCTATCCTGCCCTGTTCTCGCCGCCGCTTCTCTCGGTCGATCGAGGCGAGTTCGACAATCCGCTACGATTCGCGTACGCACTGCGGGAGCGGATCGAGTTTCAGGCGTACAGCAAGGGCTATGTCGGTCCCTTCGCGTCAGAGCCGGCAACGTCATGGGCGGCCCCGCACCTGTCGGGGGTGGCGGCTCGGTTGTTGTCGCTGCATCCGGGACTGAAGCCCTTCGAGATGAAGACTCTCTTGTACTGGATGAGCCTTTCTCCAAAATAGCAGCATCTTCAGTCATTCCGGGAACAGGCTCCATCATGAACTTGCTCGAACATCTCCAGGGTGTCTTCACGATCGCGTTACACGACTTGACGTCGGACCCGGCTGCCGTTGCCTCGCAGGTCAAGCCCGCTCAGGACGCTCGCTTCGGCGACTATCAGGCCAACTGCGCGATGGGACTGGCGAAACAACTCGGCCAGAAGCCGCGCGACATCGCCCAGCGCATCATCGCGGCGCTGCCGGCCAACGATCTGCTCGAACCCTGCGAGATCGCCGGCCCCGGTTTCATCAACCTGCGACTGAAGAAGGCTTGGCTCGCGGCACAACTGCGGCGCATGGCCATCGACGAGCGGCTGGCCATCGAGCCGGCATCGACACCGCTAAAGTTCGTCATCGACTACAGTTCGCCGAACGTCGCCAAGCCGATGCACGTCGGCCATCTGCGTTCGACGATCATCGGCGATGCGCTGGCGCGACTGCTGCGGTTTCTGGGGCATGAGGTCATCGGCGACAATCACCTCGGCGACTGGGGGGCCCAGATGGGCATGATCCTCTGGGGCTGGAAGAACCATCGCGACGAGGAAGCGTATCGGGAGAACCCCGTCGCCGAACTGGCCCGGCTCTATCGGTTGGCGACCGCCCGGATCGCGGCAAAAGACAGTGAGGTCGAAGAAGCGGCCCGGCTGGAGACGTCGAAACTGCATTCTGGCGATGCGGAGAATCGCGCCTTGTGGCGGGAGTTCATGCCGCACTGCCTCAATGCCCTCAAGCGCGTCTACGAACAGCTTGACGTCCATTTCAACGAATGGCTCGGCGAGAGCGCTTACGATGCGATGCTGTCTGGCGTCGTGAAGGAATTGCAGGAAGCAGGCTTGGCGGTCGAGAGCCAGGGAGCGCTGGTTGTTGAGGTCGAGGGACTGCCGTCGCCCTTCATGGTCCGCAAAAGCGACGGCGCATTCAACTATGCCACATCAGACTTGGCCACGATTAAATATCGCCATGAGCAATTCCATCCGGACGTGCTGCTTTACGTCGTCGATCACCGGCAAGGCGATCATTTCAAGGCCCTCTTTCACGTCGCGCGAGCCTGGGGCTACCGCGACATGCGAATGGAGCATGTCGGCTTCGGCACGATCATGGGCGAGGATGGCAGGCCCTATCGGACGCGTGACGGCGACGTTGTTGGTCTTGAATCGCTCCTTGATGACGCTGTCAGCGAGGCCCGGAAGGTCGTCGATGCGAACAGCAAGGAACTGCCCGAGAATGAGCGGGAGGAGGTCAGCGAGGTCGTCGGTCTCGGGGCGATCAAGTATGCCGATCTGTCACAGAATAGGACGAGCGATTACAAGTTTATCCTGACGAAGATGGTGGCGATGGAGGGCAACACGGCGACCTATCTTCAGTACGCCTACGCCCGGAATCGCAACATCTTCCGCAAATTCAGCGTCGATGTGCGCCCCTTCCGTGGCGATCCTACGCCTTTGCTCCTCGATGCGCCGCAGGAGCGAGCATTGGCCGTGCAGTTACTGCGATTCCACGAGGCGCTCCAAGGCGCGGCTAGCGAGTTCAAGCCGAACATACTGACGTCGTATCTGTTTGACCTGGCGCAAAGCTACAGCAGTTTCTACGATGCCTGTTACATCTTCAAGGATCCGGTGCCTCCGCCGGAGGTGCAACAGAGCCGTCTGCTCCTGTGCGATCTGACTGCGCGTGTCATTCAACGTGGCCTCGACCTGCTTGGAATCCGTACTGCGGAACGTATGTGAAGGTCTTGCCGCTTGCGGCGTAGCGGTCTTCTGCAAAGCCGCAAGCGGCAAGACCTCAGCCGCCTCG
>JBBRIK010000169.1:0-8023 GCA_038221045.1 Gemmatales bacterium | reverse complement strand
AAAGGGCGGCTGTGCTTACCTGCACGGGTGAGCAGAGCCGCCCTGATTTTATCTGATAGCTGATAGCTGAGAACTGATGGCTAGTTGAACGACCACGACGACGAACAACCCAATGCTGATGACGGCGTTGACCTGGAAGAATGCCTTGTTGACGCGGCTGAGGTCGTCGGGGCGAACCAGCGAATGCTCGTAGCCGATCAGCAATCCCACCAGCCCCACTCCCGTCAGATAGATCATGCCCAGGTAGGGCGTCGCGGCCCAGTACAGGCCGATCAGCAATAGCACCATCAGCAGATGACAGACCATTGCGACGCGCAGGCTCCTGGCAACGCCCAGGGTCGCTGGCACGCTGTTCAGCTTCGCTTGCCGATCGTGTTCGGCGTCCTGACAGGCGTAGAGGATGTCAAAGCCCGCCACCCAGAACAACACGGCCAGCCCGAGGACGATGGGCGTTGCGAGATCGACGGGACCGCGCAGGGCGATCCAGGCCGAGACGGGAGCGAGGAAGAGCGATGCGCCGAGCCAGAAGTGAGCGAGGCTCGTGAAGCGCTTCGTGAAGGAATAGGCGCAGATGAAGACGAGGACGGGGCCGGAGAGCCAGAGCGGCCACCAGTTGTCGGCCGTCACGATGAAGAGGAATGTCGAGGCGACGAAGCCGGCGATGCAGACGAGAGTGAAGGTCCAGACGGCGGCGGGAGAGAGCAGGCCGGCGGGCAGGTGACGGCCGGCCGTGCGCGGGTTGACCGCATCGAGCCGGCGGTCCGCGAGGCGATTAAAGGCCATCGCGGCACTGCGCGCGAAGATCATGCACAGGAGAATGCCGAGCAGATCGAGCGGATGGAAGGCGCGTTCCTGCCAGGCGATGGCGGCACTCGACAGGGCGAAGGGCAGCGCGAAGATGGTATGGCTGAAGCGGATCAGTTCCAGCAGTGAACGCAGACGGCCGAGCATCGTCAGACTTCCTCTTACCAGCCCGACGCGCCAGCGAGGGTTTGAAGAATGCTCGCTCGCGGTTCGGGCTGGTAGTGTATCAACCGTTCGCTTCCATGTTCCGATAACGAACTGTCTCTGCCGGGTCATTCAGGAAGAGCGGATGTGGGTGCGGAACCAGTTGGGCAACGAAGTTTCGGCAACCTTCAATTCGCAGTCGCCATGCGAGTCAAACTCGGCCAGCCAGACAGGTTCCTTGCCGGAGTTGTCGAAAACGAACGCACGGCAGGCGTGGGCGAGCGCTTCCGAAGCCAGTTGCAAACAACGCTCGTAGCGTTCGAGGATCTTGTCCTCGGGAACGTCGTGTCCGCCGCTCGCGACACGAGTCTTGACCCGCCCAACATTCACCTGGGGAGAATCGATGGCGACGAAGTAGAGGTAGGTGCGATAGCCCTCGGCGCGAGCCTGGGCGAAGAAGTCGATCTTGCTCCGATGCGACATGACCGTTTCAAACGAAAACGACTGCCCGCACGCCAGCAGTTCATCGCGCAGAAAGTCGGCGATGGATGCGGCCACATAGGCATCGCAAGCATTTTGTGGAGCAGACAACCGCGAAGCCAGCACCTGCCCCGCGTGGAGGAAAGGATGCTCGGCGGGCAGCCGTTTGGCTCCGAGCAGTGACGCATGAAGCTGTTCCCAGGTCACCTCCAGCCCGAACTGTTTGAAGTCGATCCCATTCGTCAGTAGAGCGCGGAAAAGTTCATCCGCGTTGATGAAATGGTACAGGGAGAACAGACCCCTGCCCGAGAACTCCCGCGCGAGGGTGGATTTGCCCGACCCATTTGGACCGGCGAACATGCGCAGTCGCTTCATGCCGAGGTCGCTCATCGGGCCTTACCGCCGGGGGATTCACTTCGCCGGCTCGACGGCGCGTTCCGTTCCGTCAGGGTATTGCCACACCGGTCGTCCCGCTTTGAGCACGATTACGGGCCTTCCCGCACGGAAGGCGGTCTCTCGGGCCTCACGGCCGATTTCCGGCAAGGCCGCGAGCAATTGATCCGCGCGAAAATCTGCATCATCTGCTGGAGTTTCACACCGAACAAACTCTTCGTCGCGAAGCGACTCCCGCCAGCCGGCCACGGCGGGATCGGCGAACGAAATGCCGTACAGGCTCAGCATCAAGTCGAACGCCGTCGAGAAATACGCCGTTTCGTCGCGGAAGTCGGCAAAGTACCGCCGGCGCAATGACGGCGGCAAGGAAGCATGTTCGCTACCGGAGAGCAGCAGCGGCACCACGGTCGTCTTCTGGGATTCAGTCCCCAGCATGCGGTCGGCGATCAGGTCCATCTCCGCCGCCACAACGCTGCCCGTTTCGGACAGGCGGTTCTCGTACTTCTTCAGGTAGAGGGGAGTGCCGACGACCAGAATGGCGTCGCAGGCGGCGATCTTATCGACAAATCGCTGAATACTCAGGCCGAAGCTGGCGTTCGCCTTCTGATCGAACACGACCTCAAGCCCGGCTTTTCGCAGGTCTTCATCGAGCCGGGAAACCCAGCGCTCCACCCTTGGGTCTTTCCAGCCGTCAACCCGATCGCCCCAGGCGTAACTGATGAAACACTTTGGCCGAGGGCGTCTCTGGCCCAGCACAAAGCTGTTCAGTTGATACACGCCCTGCTCGAACACCACGCGCTGTTCCGCTGCCTCTCGTTGCCGTCCGACCTTGCTTCTGATGCCCTGCGTCAAGCGAATCGGTTCGTCCGCCGAGGGCAGGGTCAAGCGGTTGCCGCACTCGTTGCAGAAGGCGAACTCCTTGCCCGCTCGCAGACGCTCGCGCATCACCGCCCGGTCGAATCGCTCACCACACTGCCCGCACGAAACCGGCTCGAAGCGGCGAACGGTCACATTCTTCATCGCCAGGAAACTCTCGAACAGGCCCTGAAACAGCGCTCGCACCGGCTGGCCCACGTCCGTGCCATAGAACAGAACGAACTCGAGTTCCCCGTCGCTGCCGTCCGTTCGCCTGAAGCCGCAGACCAGACCGCCCTGGAATTCGTAACGCGCCTGGTTGTGCCACTGGTCCGTGCGCAGGAAGGCGTTGGTGTAGCCGAGCAGGACCACCAGCGCGGCGTAGGTGTTTTCGCTGGCGCCGGTCACTGTGTAGGCCACATCCTCCACGGTCGGCTCGGTGTCTGTCTGCGGCTTCTTCAAGTTCATCAGTTCGGGGAACACGAGCAGCCGAGTTTCGCCCAGGATTTCGCGAAAACAGCGGTAGGTCAGGCGGTTTTCCAGGAAAGCTACGACTGTAGCGTCGAGCAGCAGGTCGCGGTCCGATTTGGTGAGGTTGTCCAGTTCAGGAAAGCGATACTCGCCCTTCAACACCCGCTGTTCTTCGAGGGCTCCGAGTCCCTTCGGATTGCGCCGCGCTTCCAGGATGAACGACGCAGCCAGGTTGTTGAGCAGTTCCGGGGCGAGCAGGATCCTCTTCAGGCCATCGGAGTTTCTCAGAACCCGGACGTAGCCGTGACTGGCTAGCCGCTCGACAGCCGTCATCATTTCCGCTTCGCTGAACTGCCACGGCTTCCCGGACGCCTCCAGGCGATGCCGCAGTTCTTCAGCGGTGAACACAATCTGCCGGTCCGCGCGCTCTTCCTTCAATTCCAGTACGAAGTCCTTGATGCGTTTGAAGGTGGCGGTCGTCGTGATGGCGGTTTTCGCGTCCCAATTAATCTGTGCCTTCATGCGGCTGAGCAGGTCGTCGAGTCCAACATTCTGTAGTGCGCTCGTCTCGACAAACCCGCCTGTGATCCCGCGCTGCTGACAATACTGGTTAAGTGCCTCGCGGGTCAGCGTGGGGCTGCCGCGATCGGCGCGGCCGGCGACAAGGATTTTGGGACACTTCGGGGGCAGTTGCTGGCCCCAGTATTCGACGCCGCTGAGTGGGTCACGACTGTCAGTGGGGTCGAACAGGATGAGGGCCAGGTCGGCGTCATTGAGGAACAGGGCATGGATCAGGCGGTAGTCGGGCTGACCGGCCAGATCCCAGAGAATGGCTTCGCACTTCGTCCCGTCCTTGCGCAAGCCGCTGAACTGGTCGAGTAGCCAGAACTGCTGCCCATGAGTGGAGACATGCTCCTTGAAATCGCCATGCGCCAGACGCCACCCCAACCCCGTCTTGCCCACACCCGAGTCGCCCACGAGGACAATCTTGGCGGTCGTGTGAAGGACAGCCTCTCTGGCTGTCGGGCTGCATTCCGGCGAGCCCAACAGCATGGCAAGGTCCAAGTGCCAGATGTGAATAAGAGTGTCACGTTCATTCGGGGCGGCATCCGTGTCGGAGCCTACCGTCGCCAATAGGGGCTCATGTGGGTGGAACGCGAGACCTGACGGCAAGCTGTCTCGCCTGTCGGACGAGAATTCGGTGATGACCGCGATCGCTTGCCAGGTGTCGCACCGCCAGAGTCGGATAGTACTGTCGCCTCCTTTGGAAGCGAATATGCAGCCATCAGCGGAGAAGGCGACGCATTGTACGGCACTCGTATGACCTTCCAGGGCATTCGTCGGCTTTCCCGTTAGGATATCCCAGATTCGGATCGTCCGGTCGCTGCCTGCAGAAGCAAGTCGCCGCGTGTCCTTCTCAGGCGACCACGCCAAACTGTAGACCGAACTGAGATGGTCATTGAGCTTCCGGATCGCTTCACCGGTGGCCGTGTCCCATAGCCGTACCGTCTTGTCGTCCGCCGCTGAAGCGAGTGTTTGCCCGTCCGGTGACCATTCTACACTCTTGACCCAACTGGAGTGTCCGTTCAGTGTGCGCACGCACTCACCAGTCTCAGTGTTCCATAGCCGAACCGAATGGTCGGCACCCGCTGAGGCGAGCACCCGTCCATCTGGCGACCAAGCCACGCTTCTAACCCAGTCGGTATGCCCATGAAGAGTGCGCACGCACTGACCAGTCTCGGCGTTCCACAGCCTGACGGTCTGGTCAGCAGCGGCCGAAGCAAGCAGCCGCCCATCCGGCGACCACGCCAGGCTGGTTACTTGTCTGAGGTGTCCTCGCAGCGTGCGGGACAACTCCCCAGTGACCGCGTCCCAGAGGCGGATGGTGAGATCTGCGGATGGCGAAGCCAAACACTTCCCGTCTGGCGACCAAGCGATTCGACCGACGTATCCTGTGTGACCTCGAAGCGTTTGCAGCAGACTTACCCCAGGGATGGACAACTCTGGTCTTATCGCCTCCGCTTTCCGTTCTGCTGGTTTCTTCGCCATCGCGGTCTCCCCACCGTCGAGGATTGGTCTCCCCCTTTATGATACACGCACCCAATCCGTCGGATACTCCACAACATCGCATGGGAGCAACCGTCCGGCTTTCACTCAAGGAGGCGTTGCTCACACCATGACCTCGTGCGCTCCAGTGCGCCGTGCGCTGTCGTTGGGAGAGTTGTGTGCCAAAAGTCGTGCGTGTGGCACGCTGCACGCAACTTTTTTTTCATGACAGAACGAATTGTGGTTCAAACACTTGTGGCAAAAAAGTTGCGTGCCACCGTCTTGAACGAACGTGGCACGCAACTTTTGACCAACGCTTCAGTGCGCTTAAGGCTTCTCATCACGCGGCGGCAGGCTCGGCATCCGGTTGCGCATTCGATGCAGACGAATCACCGCCGCATCCATCATTCGCTCGCCTGCTCCGACTTCTGCCGGCGATACCGGCGCGTCCGCGCCGTAGCCGCCCTCCGCCGCCGCCTCGATTGTCGGGAAATACTGCTGATAATCGTTGCAGTAGCCCAGGAACACGACATGATCCAGACGCGCGCGCCGCTTCAGATTGAGCGAGTGCGTGCAGAAGAATTCGCCGGAGACGCCGACGATGCCGATGCGGCCATCGAGCAGCAGCGTCGTCAGGCGCGGCCTCACGCCATCGCGATATTCCTTGGTGTAGAACTCCACCAGTTCGGGAAAGAAGGCCGTCGAGAACATCAACTGCACGGCGAGGTTGTTCAGATCGATTCGGCTCGTGAACTTGAACTCCTCCTCGTGAACCTGCAACGTCCCTTTCTTGAGCGGCTCGCATTTGACCTTCTTGACGAGGCTCAGCACTTCCTGGCCGAGCGCCTTGCCGAAGTCGTCCGGGCCGCGTCCCTTGCCGCTGTCCGGCGACAGGTCGCCTGCCGCCCCCTGCAGAAACAGGCACGGCGCGGAGGTTTCCTCTTCGACAAGGGCGGCCATCGCTCCCGGCCAGTCGGCCGAGAATTCGAGCAGAGACGCCGACAGCATCGTCGGATGGGCGGCGAAGTTGACCGCGTGGGCAATGGGCTTGCCGTCGCTATCCTCGACGCGGAGCAGCAGCAACTCGCGATCCACCGGCTTGTCGGCCAACTTCGTGTGCCGATTGCGGTTGAAGCCGGCTTCCTTGGAGATGATGCCGAGGCGGGCTGGCTTTAGTTCCTTCGCCGCGGCGATGATGACGTCGCCGAGTTTCTTCTCCAACTCGCGGACATAGGGCGCTTTCGGCGTCGGCCAGGATTCCAGCTCCAGGACCGGGCCATGATGCGTGTGGGAGGCGACGAGGAAAATCGTGTCGATGCCGGCGTCCTTCTTGACGCGGGCGCGGATGGCGGCGGTCGAGTGCCGGGTCGGTGCGCGGCCGAGATCGAGGCTGACCAGGGCGATGCGCTGCTTGTCGATTTCGAGGACGAGAGCGCGGGCGTGCAGACGGTCGCGGACGCCGGCGCAGGGTTTGTCATGGCGCGCGCCGTAGCCCCACATCGGATGACCGATCGGCGGCGTGATGTCGATTTTTCCCGCGCCCGCCTTCAACTCCGCGGCGCGTGCTTCCCCGAGCAGCAACAGCATCAGCAGGCATGTTCGCATGAGCGTTCGTCTGGTAAAGGTGGGCGAATTGTGATAGTTGTGCAGGCTGCCTTCCCGTTCGTCTGACATCAGGAGTCTCTTATGCAACTCCGTCCCGCAACCCCGCAAGATACGCCTCTTCTGGCCGCGCTCGCGAATGCCACCGGCGTGTTCAAGCCGATGGAAATCGAGGCGCTCGGCGAAGTCCTCGACGACTTCCATGCCGTCGAGCACGCTAACGGGCATTTCGCCGTCACCGCCGAGGAGCATGGCCGAATCGTCGGCTTCGCCTACTACGCGCCGGCTTACATGACGGAGCAGTCCTGGTATCTCTACTGGATCGCGGTCGATCCCACCATTCACGGCAAGGGCCACGGCACCAAACTGCTGCGCAAGGTCGAGGAACACATCAAGGCCCTGAAGGGGCGCATGCTGTTCATCGAGACGTCGTCGCTGCCGCACTACGAGCCGACGCGACAATTCTATCTGAAGAAAGGGTATGAATTGACCGGCGTGCTGAAGGAATTCTACGCCGATGGAGATGATATGGTCGTCTTCCGCAAGCGCCTCTGACGAAAACGTTCTTGCCGCTTGGGGCGTAGCACGGTGTGCGCTACGCCGCAAGCGGCAAGATTGACGTGTCGGTCCGATGGGCCGCCCGGCTCAGTGGACGCACGACCTTCAACGGCCTCGCGAGGAGTAGGTCACACCCACACCGAACGCGGGAGCCGGCTCCTCCACCAGGACGCGCTGTTCGTACACACGAGTGGGCGCGTAGGCTCCTCGGCGACTCGGCGTCAGCAACATCTCGTTGATGACCGACTGCGGCACGCCGCCAGCGTTCATTCGATTGATGTCCTGCGACGTCAGTTGGTAGAACGCTCCCGTCGTGCGGATCTGGTTAATCATCAATTGCTCGGAGTTGCCCGCTGTCGATTCGGCGATGATGTCGTCGATGGACGGGGCGCGCTGAGCGTTCTGGATCGCCGTCACCTGAGCGGCGTGTTCGGCGTCGCGTCGCTTCTTCGAGGACTCGACGCCGTCGCCGATGAGCGCGCCGCCGATGGCTCCGATGGCTCCTCCGACGACGGTCCCCGCCGTCTTGTTGCCGTGTCCGCCCTTGGAGAGCAAATTGCCGGCAAGCGCGCCCGCGCCTGCGCCGGCGAGCGCTCCCGTTCCGGCGCCGCTCTGGCATCCGGCCAGCAACAGCAGCGGCACGAATCCGAGCAGCTTCCAGCGTCCCCAT
>JBBRIK010000168.1:0-8049 GCA_038221045.1 Gemmatales bacterium | reverse complement strand
CTTCATCGCGGCGTCGATGGCCGTGCCGCCCGTCGCTTCCAGCTCATCGACCCACTTCTTCGCCTGGGCAATCTGATCGCTGTTGCAATCGGTCAGGTTTTCCTTGTAGCGATTGACCGTCGTGGCGAAGTTGAGGAGGCCGAAACGATCCTTCTGCGTCAGGTTGTTCAGACAGTAGTTGAGCGCCTTGCGGGCCTGCTCCATCTTGGGACCGCGCATCGATCCCGACGTGTCCAGCACCATCACCACGTCACGCGGGACCTGATAGCCCTTCAGATCGATCTTGGGGGAGAGGAGCATGAGGAAGTGGCCCTTCTCCGACGCGACCGGACGATGCGTCAGAGCGGTCAGGCCCACGTCCTTGTCGCCCAACTGGTAGAACATCTGGAAGTCCTTGTCCAGCAAGCCCTGCTTCTTGTCGAAGCTCACCGTCACCTGCTTGTCGTTGCGACGCTTCAGGGAAATCGCATGCGTCGGGCTGTAGACGTTCTGCACTCCATGCTGGCTGTTGATGTCCGCCGTGATCGTCAACTCTTCCAGCGTCTGCGTCGCCTTGCCGTCGGTCTTGAGGGGGTAAATGTACTCGACGAGGCCATTCTCCCGGTCCGCGACGGAGGCATAGCTCAGCGCGACCTTCTGATCGCCGTTGGGAGGAATGGGGAAGACGCGCATCCGCAGCAGGTTCGTTCCGATGTACTCGAGCAGTCCGGGATCCTGGGTGCGGCGGACGATCGAGTTGTAAATCTCGCGTGCCTTGGCGGCCTCGACCATCTCGCCTTTGACCTCGGCGCCGTTGACCCACATGGTGAACTTGTTGACAGACGCGCCCTTGGGCACGGGGAAGATATAGGTGGCTTCGAGTTGGCGGGCGGTGTGATTGCGGAAGGTCTGCTCGACGCGGGTGGTGGCAACCTGATCTTCGACCTTGATCGAGACCTTGTGGTTGAGCATCGCCAGCGGAGGAAGCGTCTTCTCCTCCGGAATAAGTAGCCCATGAGCCTGGGCCAACCCTGACGCGCTCAGCAGCAGGGCGAGCGTGAATAGCATTCGTCGCATGAGGACCTCCCCTTTCGAGTGATGATCGATGGCACCGTTCTCCTGTTAGACGAAATGGAGTCGGAGATGGATTGCTTTTCGTCCTCCTTGGGGGAGACGACACTATTTCCTGAACCCGCCGAGGTGCCATGCGCTCGACCTTTCCGCCCATCCAGGCTGACCGGAACAGAGATGGAGGAGGGAGTCATGACCACCTCGGGACGCACCGGGGACGCAAACCGCACACAGGGTGTGTGTGGCGCACGCGCAATGCAACGAAAGCTATTCGATTGTAGAGCGCAGACGGGAGACGATTCCAGACGAAGATAAGGGAAAATGGGCGACGATTGAGGCTTCCTGGAAAAAAAGGGAGACCGAATGCGCCAGAAGGGCAGACGATCGGTCCCCTTACCGTTGGGAATCGCTCAAGGCAGAGGCAAATCCCGCAGTTCGACGCGCACCATGTACGTCATCGTCTTCCACATCTGATACGTCATCTTGCGCGGCGGTCCCAGGACGGGACCCGGCGAGCCGTAGTTGAACGTCACCTGAACGTGGCCGGCGCCACTGTGGCCCCAACTGCTGCCGAAGATCTGATACTTGTTTCCCTTCTCATCCCGTAACTCGATCCGGCGATAGAGCGTGTTCGTCCAGGTGTAATCGTTCGGATCGACCTTCTCTTCCGTCACCGACATCTTCACTCGATACTGCTTCTCCGGCGTCAACTCGCAACTGTCGAGGTTAAATGTCGTCGAGCCGAGGGTCGCCTTCTTGTTCTTCACATCGAGGACCTTGTCGAAGACGACTTCCGGCTTCTGCTCGACCAGGGTCGTCAGCGGAATGCCGGCACGCAGCACCTTGACGCCCTTCGCCTTCTCGGCCGACCGCCCCAGTTCGATTGTTCCCTGCATGCTGACCGACGGATTGCCACTGCCGTAACGAGTCGTCTGGCGCACGACACCGGGATTTCGCGGGTCTTGAAGAGGTGGAGGCGACGGCATCAATGAGGCCCCCTCGGTGTCGATCGCCTCCTGCACCTGCGGCTCTCCCAGGGCGAGCAGAGGAGTCTTCGGCTCCGCATGCATGACATAGTGGAGTGTCAGCGTGTCGGTGCGCTGGGCGGGCTTCTCCGTCTCGCCGATACGACGGAAGGTTAGTTGGCGATTGTGCTGAAAACTCGACGGCACGAAGCGAAACGTCCCGTCATAGGCGACGTGGGCGGGGAAACCGTTCTCCTTCTGAAAACGCAGGCGGTCGTCGCCGTAGCCCATGACGGGGCCGAGGCCGCTGCGGCGACCGATCTCGTCGGCCGCTTTCCAGAAGGGGACCTTGTCGAGTTGGAGCGTGTGCAGGTCGCGTGGATTGTCGTTCCAGACGTCGATCTTGTAACCCGTCTGTTTGGCAAGTTCGTCGAGCAACTCGCGAGAGGTCTTGTTCTCGGCGTTGAGCGTCACGAGCTTCGGGGCGATCAGCAAGGCGGTCTCCAGGCCGGGGACCGCATCGCCGATGCGCTTGCGAACCTCCGCGTCGGGATGATTGAGGGCCTTGCGGAGCAAGGGAAGCGCATCAGGGCCGAGGGCTTCGAGCGCCTTCTGCGCGACGGCACGCGTCTTCGGATCGGGACTGCCGAGTTGCTGGATGATCCTGTCGATGACAGCGGGTTCCGCCACCAGGCTCCCAAGAGATGTCATCAGGAACAGACCGACTCCGAACCACGCTGCACGCTGCACGGTTGATATCCTCGTATGTGATGGCCTGGGGCTTGCGGCGTGGCGGAGACCGCTACGCCGCAAGCGGCAAGACAGAGATTACTTCGGTTCCTTGCCCTTTTCGTAGCCGCGCTCCCCGCCCTTGGTGATCTTGATCAGGCCGTCATACGCCTTGCTCTGATCGACGAAGTAGCCGAGGTCGGTGGTCTTGAACAGGCCGGCGAAAATGTCCTCGAGCGTCGCATCCTTGGCCTTGAAGGACAACTTCGAGTTGCGCGAAACGCCGCCCTTGGCGTCGAGGAGGAACTTCAGGCCGGATTTCTCCTTCAATTCCTCGATGATCTCTTCGAGGCGGGTGTCGTCGAACTCGACGGAAATCTTCTTCGTCTTGAGCGTCTTGCGCGTGGCAGCGGCCTTCGGGCTGTCATCGGCTCGCACGGCCACGGGTGCGGCCAACAGAACAATCAGCGTGCAGCTCAGGATCAGGCGTTTCACCGGTGTACCTCCTGACGAACGAGGGTGTGAAGGATGGTAGGTGGAGACAGTTTACCGCGCCGTATAGGGATAAGACAGAGTTCACTCGCTTTCCGTTCCCTCACAAACGGAGTAGGTCAGCGTTGACTGATGCGCAGCAGCACCTTGCCGCCGCGTCCGACGACCTCGGCAGCCCGAGCAGCGTCCTGGATTCGATCCAGCGGAAACTGCTCGCCCACAGGCGTCACGAGGACGCCGGCCCGCATCAGCCGCACCACGCGGCGCATGAGGAAGAACTTCTTGAACAGCCCCTGCTCCTCGACCCACTCCTTGAGCCAGAACCCTTCCACTTTCCGCTGTCCCATGATCAGCGAGCGCGGGTCGATCGGCGTCGCCTCTCCCGAGAGAGCGCCGTAGACGAGCAGGCGTCCTCCTCTTCCAAGGCAGGCCAGCGCCTCCGCTCCCGTCGCGCCGCCGACGGCGTCCAGAGCGTAACGCAACTTGCCCTGCGTGATCTGCTTCACGCGCTCAGCGAGCGACTCAGTTGAGGAACAGACGACCTCGTCGGCTCCCTCGCGTTTCAGCTCGGCAATCTGCTCGGCGCGCCGGACGACGTTCAGCGTTTTGAATCCCTCGGCCTTCCCGAGGCGAATCACCATGCGCCCAAGCGCGCTGCCAGCCGCGGTCTGGAGCAGCCATTCGCCGCCGGGGACGTTCAGCACTTCCTTGACCATCACCCAGGCCGTCGCGGGATTGACGAAGAAGCTCGCCACCTGCTCGTCGGGAAGGTCGTCGGGGACGGGGATCGCCTGATGGGCGGCGACGATCGTCTGCTCGCGCCAGTTGCCCGTGACGCCGTTGAGGACGGCGACTCGCTTGCCCATGACGCGCCAGCCGAGGAAGCCGCCGCCGGACTCCTCGACGACGCCGACGCCCTCGAATCCGGGCGCTCCCGGCAGCGTCGGCTTCGCGCCGTAGAGGCCGCGAACGAACAGCAGATCGGAGGGATTGATCGGACTGGCAAGCATGCGCACTCGCACCTGTCCCGGCGCGGGCCTAGGCATGGGAAGGTCGCGGAGTTGCAAGACCTCGCCAGGGTCGCCGCAGCGATCGAAGACGACAGCTTTCATCGAGAGTCTCTCCCGCCCAGAAACGCCCCCGCCACGTTGCCCCCGACGCGGACGCCTCTAGAATGGCCCCTGACGCGAGAGAAGGCGGAGATAGGACATCTTACCAACCAACTGCCTCTTCTTTTCCCGGAACCCCACGAGGTTCTTGCAAAGACCCCGCCGGAATAGTAGGCTCACTCTCTACCGATCGAGTTCGATTGCGAGTCCCGCGTCCGCGTCGCGGGGGTTCCTGCCCGCTGGCGTCTTGCTGTGCTGGAGGTCGCCGAGGATGTTGCAAGTCGGTGGATTCGTCTTCAAACGCGCTGATAGCGAGGATGAGTTCGAGCAGATCCATGCCCTGAACTACCGCACGTTCGTCGGTGAAATCGGCCAATACAGCGACGCTGGCGGCGGCCGGCTCATCGACAAGTTCCATCACAAGAATATTTACTTCATCGCCATGAGCGGCCGGCAGGTCGTCGGCATGGTCAGCGTGCATGGCCAGCCGCCCTTCTCCATTGCCGACCGGCTCTCCGATCCGACCATCCTGCAACAGCCCGACATCCGGCCGATGGAAGTGCGTCTGCTGGCCATCGATCAGGATCGCCGCAACAGCATCGTCCTGGCCGGTCTGGTGTACGTCCTCTACCTTCACGCCCGCGATAGCGGCATCACGCATCTGTTTATCTCCGGTGTGCAGGAGCGGCTCTCGATCTACGAGCAACTCGGCTTCAAGCCGATCGGGCCGCCCATCAGCGTGGGCAAGGCCGTCTTCGTGCCGATGATGTGCGACGTGGCCGACATCAAGGGCAAGAAGCAACGGCTATTCGAGTTATGGTTTCGCCGTCTCGCCATCCGCAACGAGGGCATCGTCGATGACGAGAGTTCCGCCGTTGAGGCAGAGGGTCCCCGCGAGCGCTCCGCCTGGGAGATTCCGCAGACGCAGCCTGACCGCCGCAACGACAACGCGATCTGCCTCCTGCCTGGGCCGGTGTCGATCGCCTCAGAGGTCCATACCGCGTTCCGCCGCCCGCCGATCTATCATCGCGGCCTCGATTTCCTGCACCTGTACGAGAAGGTCCGCACGCAACTGGCGCAGTTGACCCACAGCCGCAACGTCGCGATCCTCAACGGCAGCGGCACCCTCGCCAACGAGGCCGTCGCCGCCACGCTCGCCGCCGAGCCGCAGCCGACGCATGGTCTGATGCTCGTCAACGGCGAGTTCGGCCAGCGGCTGGCCAACCAGGCCGCACGCTTTGGGCTGTCGTTCGAGACGCTGTCGTGGACCTGGGGCGAACGCTGGGACCTAACGGCAATCGAGGAGCGTCTCAAGGGAGCGGGCCGGCGCGTCGATTGGGTGTGGGGCGTCCATCAGGAGTCGAGTACGGGCGTCCTCAACGACCTGGCCGGCCTCGTCGCCGTCGCTCGACGATCGAACTGCCGGGTTTGCATGGACTGCATCAGCAGCATCGGGGCCACACCGCTCGACCTGCGTGACGTCTACCTGGCCACCGGCGCGACCGGCAAGGCTCTCGGCTCCTACGCCGGAGCGGCACTGATCTTTGCGGACCTGCGCCAACTGGAGCAAATCGACTCACGGCGAACGCCGAGCTATCTCGACCTGCCGGCCGCGCTGCGTGCGGCGGGGCCGCGATTCACGTTTCCTTCGCCGACACTGTGCGCGCTGGAGGCGGCCCTGAAGCGATTCGCGACGGTGGAGTCGGCTCGCGCCTGTTACGAGCGCTATCAGCAGCTTGGCACTTTCGTCCGCGAGCAGCTGCGCGAGTTGGGACTGCCGCCCCTCGCCGCGGAGAGTTACGCCGCCCCGGTCATCACAACCTTCGCTCCGCCCAACGAGGAGAGCAGCGATCTGTTCGTGGCTCGCTGTCAGGGCTGGGGATTTGCGATCGGCGGAGCGAGCAGTTACCTCCAGGCACGGCGTCTGGTGCAAATCGCGACGATGGGAGCGATCAGCCAGGAGGACTTCGCGGGGCTGTTCGGCCAGTTGCGCGAGTATCTCGGCTCACAGACAGAGCGACCGCTCGCGGCTTTGCAACGGTGAGCGCAAGGTTCCAAGGGTCGGGTTGACGCGTCTCCCGCCTCTATGGCATCATCCTCGCATGGAAGCGAACCCTCCGCCGTCCTTGCTGGCGTGGCTGCCCTATCTGTGGCGGCGCGTTCTGTTCCCCGGCCCCTCAAAGCCGATCTCTGACACCCCAAGCCGGTCCGCCCTGCTCTGGCTTCTGCTCCTCCCTGGCGTGCTGCTCTATCCCTGCCTGTCCTTCGATCTGTTCGAGCCGGACGAGAGCCGATACGCCCAGATTCCGCGCGAGATGCTCGAACGCGGCGACTGGGTCATCCCCCATCTGCAAGACGAACCCTATCTCGATAAACCTCCGCTCGTCTACTGGCTCATCATGCTCAGCTACAAGGCGTTCGGCGTCAGCGAGGCGTCGGCCCGGCTGATTCCCGCACTCGCGATTCACCTGACCATCCTGCTGACGTATCTGTTCGGCCGCCGCTGGCTCGGCGGTCCTGCCGCCTTCCGCGCTGCCCTGGTCCTCGCCCTGGCGCCAGCGTTTCTCGGCATGGGACGGCTGCTCATCCTCGACGGCGTCCTGACCTTGTGGACCTCGCTCGCCCTGTTCGCGGGCTTCGAGACGATGCGCGGCCCCACTCTGAAGCGCGGCTGGTGGACTCTCGCCAGTGTGGCGTGCGGGTTGGGGGTGCTGACCAAGGGGCCCGTCGCGGTGATCCTGCTGCTGCCGCCGCTGCTCGCGCACCGATGGTTGAGCGGCACGCGCCTCGATCGCCGGGCCTGGTTGACTCTCGCGGGAGTCGTTCTGCTCGTCAATCTGCCCTGGTATGTCGCGGCCGGACTGCGTCAACCGGGCTTCGCCTATCACTTCCTCTGGGAACACAACGTCGTACGCTTCATCGCGCCGTTCGACCATCCCCAGAGCGTCTGGTACTATGCTCCCGTCGTGCTTCTCGGCTTGCTGCCGGCCTCGCTGTTGTTGCTGTCGTTTGGACGATTCCTCCTCTCCGGCAAGGCCGAGGACGCGAGTCATCGCAGTCCTGAGTTGGGCTTTCTGCTGCTGTCGGGCGGCTGGTGTCTGCTCTTCTTCACGCTCTCCGGCTGCAAGCTGCCGACGTACATTCTCCCCGCGTTTCCGCCGCTCGCGCTCGCCCTCGGCGTCTTCCTCGTCAGCAGCCGCTGGCACACGTCGCGCTGGCCGCTGGGAGCGGGTGTGGCGTCATTCGCGCTGCTGTTCGTCTTCCATCACGTCGCGCTGCCCTGGTATGCGGAGCATCGTTCGCCGGTGAGACAGGACGAGGTGCTGCGGCGATACTGCGGCGATCCGTCGGCGTCCGTGGTCTGCTATCCGCGGTCGTGCAACGCCGTCGCCTTCCACCTGGGCCGGCACGATCTGCGGACGTATCGAAGCAAGGATATTGAGGAACTGCGCACGCTGGTCCGCTCGCAGCGGCGAACGGTCGTCCTCTGCACGCATCGTAATTCACTGGAGGGGTTGAAAGAATTGCTACCGCCGGAGGTGCGTATCGTCGAGACGCATCATTTCGGCCTGGCCGATGTGCCGGGTGTGCCGGCGAACCTGCAAGCGCGTCTCCGGCACCTGATGGGGCGAACGGCGCTGGGGTTGAGCGACCTGGCGGTGATCGAGTACCCGGGCTACGTCTCTCTGAACACTGTCCGTCAG
>JBBRIK010000167.1:0-8064 GCA_038221045.1 Gemmatales bacterium | reverse complement strand
TGTGCCGCCGGAATCGCCCGCCAGTACGGGCCGGCCACAAGCTTGCGCCTCCACCAGCACCATCCCAAAACCCTCGATGTCCACGCCCTCCCGGCGATTCGGCAGCGCGAACAGATCGCACTGTTGGTAACAGCGAATCAGCGCCGCATCGTCCACTTCGCCCATCATCTGGACATGGCGCTCGACTCCGTGGTGCTTCACCATTGCCTCAAGGGACTCCCGCTCCTCGCCGTCGCCGATGATGGCGTACAACACATTGGGCAGCGTCTTACGCACCTCGACGAGGGCGCGAATCATCTGGTCGTGTCCCTTCCGCTTCTGCAAGCGTCCAACCGTCAACACGACGGGCCGATCGTCCCAGCCGAGGTTCCCTCGAACGGTCGAGTCACGCGGAGCGGGGACGAATCGCTGCGTATCGACGCCCGGATGCAAGAGCCGGATGCGTCCCTCAGGAACGTTCCACTGATCCATCAGGATCGCTCGTGTGTTGCGGCTGTTGGCGATCAACAAGCGCGCGCCGCCGAAGACCCGGCGAACCATCCAGCTCAATTCACGGCTCGTCGCCGCCGTCGTCGCGTCCTCGCCATGAACAAAGACGAGGTACGGGATTCCAGTCCAGCAGCTGAGCAGCCAGGCGGCGAACCCCTCGGGCAGGCAGCGCCCGCAGTGAAGCGCGCGAACGTCCTCACTCATCATCAACTGCCGCAATTGCCGAAAGATACGGAGATAGCCCATCAGGCCGTATCGGCTTCGCAATCCCCAGGCGGACATCGCCAGCGGCAGCCGAGTCAGGCGCAAGTCGTGGCTTCTGTCGAACTCACTCTGGCGCGGATGCTCACCGGCGGCGATGACGTACTGCTCGCGCGGCAGACGACGATAGATCTCCCAGAACCAGCGTCCGCTGCCTCCGTGGACGGGAGGGAAGATCTCGCTGACGAGCAGGCGCGTCATGGCACACACTGGAATGACGAGGCCGGTGTTACCTCACTCGCATGCCCCGTCGCACGATCGCGAAAGAAATCGGCCAGCACTTGCTTGCACGCCTCCTCATGCCGGCGGAACCAATCCTCGCCCGCGTATTTTCGCCACTTGCCCATCTCCGGCTTGACGATCAATCGCGTCAGCTTGTTCATGTCCTGCGCGGCGGGGTTAATGTCGAGAACACTGAATAATTCGTGCAGTTCCGTTTCCGGATGCTCGATCAACTCCTCCATCGCCAGCGAGTGATGAGCGAAGTGCCGGCCGTACAGATACGAGAGTTTCCAGAGGAAATAGAACAGAACGTAGGGATGGCTCGCGGTGCGTTCATCGAGGAACGGAAAGTGGTGCTTGAGATCACAGCACCAACTCAACAGGTAGAAGCCATCGACGCGCGGGAAATCCTCGACGCGGCCCTCGGGCGGAAACCGCGATAAATCCTGGAGCGCGGAACACCACTGGTCGCGCGGATGACGATAGAGATGCACGATTTTCGCGCGTGGAAAGTGATGCCGATGCCAGGCGAGGCGAAAGTCGATGCGATTGCATTGCAGCGCGGGCCGGCCCTTCGCGCTCGCCAGCAGGAGGCGCGTGTAGGCGAGCAGGTCCGCATCCCAGGCTCGCTCATCCATGAACAGGTTCTTGGACGTCCATTCCTCGCGATAGTGCTGCCCGAGGGCGGTCAGACCCTCGTATTCGGTCCAGTAATCGCTGACATTCCTGTGTGTGGCGTCGATGCGGTCGCCGCGCGCCGCCGGATCGAACCAACGGCGTTCGTTGTGCGGCTCATAGTAAGACGTGAATCCGTTCATGTGGCGAAACAGGTTCCAGAGCAGCGTCGAACCGCTTCGGAAACGTCCGGTGATGAAGACCGCGCCCTCGCCGTCAAGGATGGCTCCCTGCCGGCTATCCGTCCCGAGATCGCTAGAGGGTGTCGGAAGGGTGGCGTCGAATCCCTTCGGCTGGACATTTCGGCCTGCGTGGACGCCTTTGACAGCCTCGACAAGAAGATCGCGGCCATGCGGGTTGACGCTGGCTTCTCGAAAGAGAGAGAACTTCGCATTGCGCATCTGGCGGCGAAACCACCCGAAGATTCGATGTCGTTCGTGCCAGGGTTTGTTCGCGGATGCAGGCATGACCTTGTGGGGGAAATCGGGTGGGTCGGTCGTGTGGCTTCACTTCTCCGGCGTGACAGCGAGTTGAGGCAGCAGTTGCTGGTAGAGCGAGAGAATGCGCTCGCGATACCTTTCCCAACTGTGGTCGCGGGTCACGAAATCGAACGCCTGTTCGGTCACACGATGGCGGAGTTCCGGCTCGTGAAGCAGTCGCTCGATGCACGCCGCATAGGCCTGGGGCTCTGTGGGGGGAATCAGAAAGCCCGTCTCCCCATCGCGTACTACTTCAGGAATGCCGGCTGTCGCCGACGCCAGCACGGGAACCTTGGTCGCCTGCGCTTCGAGGATGCTCAGAGGCAATCCCTCGTTGGTGGACGGCAGCAGAAAGAAATCGGCGGCGCGGAGCAGGTCGGGAGAGTCGCTGCGGTAGCCGAGCAACTTCACGCGATCCTCGACGCCCTGCTCCCGGATCAGGTTCAGTAGTCGGGCCTTATAGACGGATGTGCCGCCGCGTTCCTCGCCGGCAAGCCAGCAGCAGACGTCGATACCGCGCTGCTTTAGGAGGGCGGTGGTCCGAATCGCGGTTTCCTGGCCTTTGTGGGGTGCAAGGTTGGCGAGCATCAGCAGCAGCGGGGTATTCGGCGGAGCGTTGACGCGCTGGCGAGCCGCTTGACGATCCCCCGGCTGGAAACGATCGAGATCGACCGCGTTCGGGACCGCCTCGATCCACTGTTCCTCGCGAACCGCCTCGGGCAAACAGCGACGCACCTGGGCAATCAGAAAACGGGCGCAGGTAATGATCAACTCAGGCGGACGCTTCAGTGCCCAGCGTAAGCCCTCGTCGGATTCCTCGAGCTGGATATGGACCACTCGCGACAATCCTGTGCTTGCCAGCATCCGAGAAAGGGACCCGTAGTACAGAGGGGAATGCACATGGACCAGACCGGGCGACTGGCGGCGAAACCGTCGCCACAGGGGCCAACTTGCCAGGAGAGCTCGCAACTTGCCCCCCTTCAGCAGTGCGGTCGAGTTGAACGGAGTAAAGTCCAGCCCCAACTCCCGCACGCGTTGGACAGCTCGGCCTTCGCCTGGAACCCAGAGGGGCGCCGATAACCCACGGGAATGCAAGGACCGGGCCACCTCAATCGCCACGAGCTCCCCTCCTCCCAGTTCGGAGGAGGCCAGCACCTGGTGATACTGACTCCTTGGGATTGTTTCTGCCACGGGGACTATCCTCGCCGGGAGACGCCTGGGAACGCTGTCACGGTTTCCGATCAGGGGCACGCTTCCGCGCCACGATTCAAGACGATCCTTGAGCGAGTAGACGATCCTCGGATAGATGCGTTCCGCAAGGACGACCGGCGGCGACGGCCAGATCCACTTCTCCTGAAGGTAGTTCCGCAGTCGCCAGTAGCGGTTCCAGTCTCGGGACCATCGGGCCATCCGAACCTCATCGGCAATTCCCTGGCACACTTGCTGCTGAAGCACGTCCGCTTCCCCAGGACTAAGGACCTGTTCCTGGATCCAGCGGAAGAGCGCGTCGTAGCCCAGGACAACGGTTTCGGGTTTTCGCGTCATCGCCGCCGCGTGCTTGCGATAGCCCACCAGGGGTTCCGAGACGTAACCAAACCCACCGTGAGGCAGGAGGTCCAGAAAATACAGGCAATCCTCGTTGACGCGGGCCCAACTGCGGAAACGCACGGGCAGCCCGTTTCGCACCAGGACGGTGGAGGGCAAGATCACGAAGCGCCGGAGCAAGCTGAAGTGGTCATACCGTCCGGCCAGCACATCTTCCGGCGGTTCGTGTTCGCCGCTGGCATCGCCAAAGCGATAGAAGCCGGTATGCACGCAGACAAGTCCCGGCTCGCGTCGCACCACCTCTTCCTGTCGCGCGAGTTTGTCTGGGTGCCACACGTCGTCACTGTCCAGGAAAGCAACCCAGTTGCCCGTGGCCAGCGACAGGCCGGCGTTTCGAGCCGCTGAGACGCCGCCGTTTGCCTGGCGGATGTAGCGGATTCTGCCGAGGTAGGGCAGGACCACCTCCGCAGTGTTGTCGGTGCTGCCATCGTCTACGACGATGATCTCGTCGGGCAAATGGGTTTGCCCCAGGACGCTCTCGAGAGTTTCTGGAAGGTAGCGGGCACCGTTATAAGAAGGAATGACGACACTGATTCGCAAAGGAACTGTCATCCCGCTACTCCTTCCAAAGACGTCCTAGCTTCCACCGCCCGGACTCCCCAGTGGTGGCGTGTCAATGCCAGGCCATGCTCGCTCCCTGGAGTTCGCCCCGTCACGAAGAAAGGTCCGGGTTCGACAGCCAGCCGGGCCGCCCCGGAAATCACGTCGAGTTGCTCGAACCCAGACTCCACCGCGAGGTTGAGAAGGTATGGCCCCGGCGCCAGCGCCAGTTCGGGAATCGTACACTCAAACGTGCCGGCAGCGGGCAATGGGTCCAGGGCATCCCCTGTGAAGCGATTGGATAGTAGAGTGGCGTTGATGCCCTGCTCGTTGCACAGCCATAACAGGACGTCGGCCTGGCGTACGGGGGAGGAGGTGCGAAACCCCAAACGAATCGTCAGGGGTTCTCCTCCGAGCGCACTCTCCACGGGCCGGTTGGAGGAATCGAAGAAACGGACGTGCGTCAGACGGAGCTTGCCGCTGCCGGAGCGATCCGTGCGGTCGGCAAGGGTGGTCACCACTCGCTCGCCCAGCAAGCTCAAGTACAGCCGGACCTGTTCGCGTGCCTCGCCCCGCCCGATCAATTGGCCCTGATCCAGCATCAGAGCGCTTTGACACAGGGACGCCACCGCGCCCATGTTGTGGCTGACGAAGATGACCGTACTGCCTGCCTTGGCGAGCAGCCGTATCCGTTCCAGGCACTTCTTCTGAAAAGCCAGGTCGCCCACAGCCAGCACTTCGTCCACAAGAAGGACCTCGGCGTCCAGGTGGGCGGCCACCGCGAACGCCAGCCGGATGTACATGCCGCTGGAGTAACGCTTCGACGGCATGTCGAGAAACTTCTCGACCTCGGCAAAGGCGACAATTTCATCGAACTTGCGCGCCATCTCCCCCCGCGACATGCCCAAAATGGCTCCGTTGAGAAAGATGTTCTCCCGTCCCGTCAATTCCTGATGGAAACCCGTGCCGACTTCGAGCAGGCTCAGCACGCGGCCGCGCAATTCCACCCGGCCCGACGTCGGTTCGGTGATGCGGCTCAGGACTTTCAGGAGGGTCGATTTGCCCGCGCCATTCCGGCCAATCAGTCCGAGAACTTCGCCCGGTTTAATCTCAAAACTGACGTCGCGGAGCGCCCAGTGGGTCTCCTCACGCCGCTGTTCCACTTCGGTCCCGTGCATCCAGCGTTTTAGCTTCCGTCCCGGCGCGGCGATTGTATCCATAATCGACTCGCGCAGCGTCCGATAGCCGCCGGATCGGCTCGGTCCGATGTGGAAGCACTTCGACAGGCTCTCGACGCGAATGGCCGGTCTCATGAGTTTCTCGTTCGCCCTCGCTTGGTGTCGCCATGGGTTTCGCGCGTTCGCCGCACGAGGGCCTCGGTCGTGACGCTCGGGGGACTCATCAGCCAATCGGGCTGGGCCGGCGGCAACAGCTTCAGCAGCGCGGCCCCGGCGAGGACGACATAGTATGGCGTCTCCAGATACTTGATCGTGACGAACTGTGCGGCAACCATGAAGCCAATGACCGACGAAATGACCATGCGGGCCGCGTCCTGCAGGAAGGGATCGCTCACAGGGATGCGTCCACTGGCGACGGGCCAGAGTTTGACAACACTGAGGGCGAAGATGCCGAACAGGAAAAGCACACCGGCAATGCCGACCTCGGCCGCGTTCTGCGCCCACAGACTGTGAACTTCCTTGCCGCGCTTGAAGCCATACTCGGGAGCCTTCTCACCCCAGCAATCGGGTCCGACCCCAAGGATCGGGTTCTTGATCGTGACGTCCATTGCGGCATTCCAGAGCTCGAGCCGGCTCTGGGCGGAGGCTTCATGGACTCCCTCCTCACTTTTGTCGAAGGAGGACATGAAGCGTTCGCGCACTTCGGGGCCGGCCAGAAAGATCACCAGGACGACAGCGGTGGCGAAGGCCAAATAGTGCTTCGTTTTCTTCGGAATCAGCAAGAACGACATCAGACCTGTCACCGCCAGAGCGAGCATACCGCCGCGCGAGAACGTGAGCAAAATCGTGTGGGCCATCAGGAGGGCGGCCAGGAAGGCCACTCCCTGATGCCACAGTTTCGTCGCGCCCGTGCCGAGGAAAAATGCCAGACCGACGCCCGTCACCATGGCGATGGCCAGGCAATTGTTGTCCATGCCGCCGAAGCCCTCGCGGGCCAGGTTATTCCCTCCGAGGTAATAGAGGTTCACCTCGAAGGCGACATAACCCTGACTCAACAGCATGACCCACAGAAGCGCTTTGACTTCCTTCATCGTGCGGATAGTGGTGAGGCCAACGAGGAAAGGCAGGAAGACTTTCGCGAAGAACTCAACCAGAGCGAATGCCTTTTCCGAATCGATCGCCTGGAATGCGCTCACGAGCATCCATAACCAGTAGGCGACAATGCAGAATACGATGCTGGCGGCGCGGTTGAAACGCCAACGCCCGAACAGGGTCAAGCCCCACCCTACAAGCAGCGCCAGGCCGACGATGAAACTGTAGCGTCCCTCGGCTCCAACGTCCCACGGCCACATATGCTCCGGCCTGACAATGGCGAAGCAAATGTAAACAAGGAGGCCGAGGAAGGGATAGATAACCCCGCCCACGGCCCCGAAGACCGTCAACCCATAGGTGAAAATGGCACCCTTCATCCAGTTCCCTCTGCCGCAGTCGCGGGCACATGGGGGGACAATCGCCTGGGCAGACCGACACGGGAGGGCAAGGCTCCTGCCGAGCCTTCCTCATCAAACGGCTCGGCGGGAGCCTCGCCCTCCCGGACTGCCTTGACGCGAACACGTTCCGCCAGTACCAGCAGGAACAGGCTCGCGAGAACCAACCAGGTCAGATACGGCAGCACGTACACCTGCAAGAGCGTCGAAACCGTGTCGTGCACTTTCAGCACTCTGGCACGCGAGTCGGCGACCAGCCATTCGCGGATGTTCATGGACAGCAGCAAGCAGGCGGCACAGGCCACGAACAGCCAGCGGCTCAATCCCTTCTCGGCGCGGGCCTTACCGAAAGCATAGGTCAAAGGAAGCGACAAGATGAGCAAATCGTAGATTCGATGATACATGAACAGCATCGAGAAGACCGCAACGACGGACATCGCGGCAGGAGTTTCGAGACGCCGCAGCGCCAGCCAGGCGATCCACAGCCCCAGCAGCAACTGGACGACGTTCTGCAGCAGGGCGACGGTGCCGCGGTCCTCGACGCCGAGACGATTGAACAGTTGGTTGAAGGCAACCATGCTGTTGTTGCGGCTGTTGCTGATCTCGTAATCGTCTATCTTGCCCGGTTCGCGGGTGCCGGCGATGTTGTGCAAGCACTCCTGACAGCGCGGCACGATGTTCCAGGGAGCGGTCATCGACAGCACCAGCGCCACGCCGACGCCGCTCATGACCAGCCAGGTCTTCCACTCGCGCTTGCGCAGGAACAGGATCAGGGCGGGCAACAATGTCGGCGTCTTGACGCTGGCCAGGGCGAGACCGATGCCGGCCTGCGTGGTCGCACCGTGCAGCAGCGACCGAAAGGCCCAGAAGAGACAGAGCGTGATCGGCAGCGCCAGTTGTCCCAACTCGATGCCAAAGCGATTGGACCGCGACAGACAGACGACGGCGGTCAGGACGCCGATGAGGGGCCATTCCAGCCGCCGCGCGTTCTCGTCGCCGGCGTCGATCAGGATGCGGCGTGCGAACACGATCAGCGCCGTCGCTCCGAGGGCGAGCAGCATCGCCCAGAGTAGACGAGCCTCGTCGAACGTAACGGTGCTGACGAGCCAGTACAGCGGAAACGCGGTG